>WHTA01000077.1 GCA_009379825.1 Streptosporangiales bacterium | reverse complement strand
GAATCACCGACCTCCCGGCACAACGACTCATACCCCAGCCGATACCGGAACTTCAGAAACATCAACCGCAGGTAGGTCTCCATCGGAATCGACGGCCGCCCGAACCTTGCGACAAAAGAACGCCGCGAACGGCGCGAAAAAACACCGGATCCTCCAACAGCCCGTCAACCCGCGCCAACTCCGCCGACACTCAACCCCACCACGCTCCTTTGTGGTTGCTGCCCAAGCAGTTTAGGACTACCGCACGCACCTGCGTGTCGGCGTAGTGGCTGCTCGTCCGCGCGGCGGGCCTGTCGCTCACCGTGTCTCGGCCGGCGGTTCGAGCAGACGTGTTCGTTGGTGGGAGAAGCTCCAGTCAGTGCTGGTAGGAGACGATGGTGGCCATGCCGGTCGCCAGGTGGTAGGCGTTGTGGCAGTGGACGAGCCACTGGCCGGGGTTGTCGGCGGTGAAGTCGATACTGATGCGTTCGCCTGGGGGCACCATGAGGGTGTCTTTGCGGGTTCCCGAGGGAAACGGGCGTTCGGTCTTGCTGGTGGTGGTGCCGACCGACCGTACGGTGAAGGTGTGGCCGTGCAGGTGCATTGGGTGGTACATGGGTGTCTGGTTGAGGAAGACGAGCCGGACCTGTTCCTGTTCGCGTACGGGGACCGGGGTGATACCGGCGTACGGTTTCTCGGCGTTGTAGGTTTCGGCGTTGATGCGCCAGGTGAAGGTTTTCATGTCACCGGTCAGGTAGAGCGCGCGGTCCACGTCCAGCGCATGTTCAGCGGCCCGTACCTCGGGTGTGGCGCGGAGATCGGCGAGATCGAGTAGTCGGCCGGCGAGCTCGTCCGGGGCGGCGTCGGGTGGGGGAGTTGGCCCGGCTGCGGTCCGGATGACGCCGAGTGCTTGCGCGGCTTTGCCTTCGGCGACGGCGACGAGCGGGAACGCTCCGTCGCCGAGCGTGATGAGCAGGTCGTAGCGTTCGCCGGAGGCGACCTGGAGGGTGTCCACGGTGGTCGGCTGGACGGGGAAGCCGTCGGTGTGCGTGACGGTGAGCCGGTGGCCGCCGAGCGCGACCCGGAACACCGACGCGCCGCCGGCGTTGATGACCCGGATGCGGGCGCGTTGCCCCGGCTTGGCTCGGAACGTGTGGGGTGCGGTGGGTAGACGGCCGTTGAGCAGGTAGAAGGGGTAGTCGACGGCGCTGGCGAGCCGGGCGGGAATCGGCATGGGGGTGATGCCGGGTTTCGGGCTGGCCAGCTTGGCGGGCACGTGGTAATGCCATGACCGGGACCGGTCGGGGATCTTCCCGGCGGTGACCGGTGTCTCGTAGCGAGCGTTCATGCCTCCCCTCCGCAGCGTGGCGAGTACCTGGTCCGGGGTGGCGTCGGCACCGTCGATCCAGTCGTCGAGTACCACGACGAACTCGACGTCGTAGTCGCCGCGGTCGTGTGGGTCGTCGATGATCAGTGGGGCGAACAGGCCGCGCTCGCGCTGCACTCGCACGTGTGGGTGCAGCCAATGGGTGCCGGGGTCTGGGACGGTGAACGCGTAGCGCATGCGGTCGCCTGGCGGGATGGCGCGCTGGGTGAGGTGTGGTACCCCGTCCATGTCGTTGCGCAGCCGGATCCCGTGCCAGTGGACGGTGGTCGGTTCCGGTAGGCGGTTGGTTACGTCGCCGTCGAGCTGGTCTCCGGCCCGGCACCGGATCGTGGGGCCTGGTACCTGTCCGTTGTAGGCCCAGGTGCGTACGATGCGTCCGCCGAGGTCGATCTCGGTCGGCTCGGCAACCAGCCGGGCAGGTACGGCGCGCCCGGTTCCTGCCGCGATTCGGCTTTCCTCGTGGCGCCGAACGGCCTGCGCCCGGCCTCGATCCGAGCCGGTCGCCTGGCGCCAGTGTCACCGCCGAAGGCGATCAGTGCTCCGCCGGTGGCGGCGGCACCGGCTACTCCCGCCGCACCGAGCAGCAGGTCCCTTCGGGTGATCTGATGTCTGTGCACCTGGCTATCCAGCGATGATTTCCAACTGGCCCATGAACTAAGTACGATAGTAGATTGGTCGATGGGACACACGAGGTGGGAGCATGTGCGAGTCGATGATGGGGTCAGCGGGAATGTCCGGCGGCATGTGGTTGATTCCCAGCTTGTCCATGATCGCGCTGATCGTGGCGGCCGCGGCCACCGTGGTGCTGGCTACGACGCTGCTCCGGCGTCCGGCTCCTTCCCCCGCCGGGTCGGCTGAGGCGCGGGCGTTGGCGGTGGCTAAGGAAAGGTACGCGCGCGGCGAGATCGACCACGCTGAGTTGGACCGGATCCTCGACACCCTGCTGCACAAGGAAAGCAGAACCGACCCACGGCGGTAATACCAACTGTGCACCGGGTACGTCAGCGACCGGACTCCGCTAACGTCGTCTACGATGCAGCCTAGAAGTTCTGATGGAAGTGGGGAGGTCGGGTGCGGTCGTTCGGTGACCTGGAGGCGGCGATCATGGACCGGATCTGGTCCGCCGAGCGCCCTCTGCGGGTGCGCGTGTCCCGCGAGGTGCTCGACCAGCTGCAGCAGGATCGCCAGCTGGCCTACACCACGGTGTTGACGGTGACGGAGATCCTGTACCGCAAGGGATGGTTGCAGCGGGAGAAGGACGGCCGGGCCTACCGCTACTGGCCGACCGCGACGAGGGCCGAGTACGCGGCAGGTCTGATGGACGAGGCACTTGCCGAGGGCGATGACCCGGCGGCGACCCTGCTCCGCTTCGCCGAGCGGCTGGATCCGGACGAGCTCGACGACCTGCGGCGCGCACTACGGACGGCCGGGCGGAAGAGGCGTGCCCAGTGAAGGTCGCACTCGTGCTGTTCGGGTACGCGGCGCTGCTCGCCGCTGTGGGCCCGATGGTGCTGCGGAGGGCCGGGTGGGTCGACAGGGCGCCGAGGCTGGGCGTGCTGATGTGGCTGGTGTTGGTCGCGTCCATCGTGGCATCCGTCGTCCTGGCGGGGTTCAGCCTGGCGGTGCCGATCGGGACGGTCAGTGGTGATCTCGCCGCGTTGCTGCGCGCGTGTGTCATGGCGTTGCGCGCGCAGTACGCGACCTCGGGTGGCGCAGCGGTGGGGGTCGTAGGAGCAGTCCTGAGCCTGCTGGTTATCGCGCGTCTGGTGTACTGTGCGGCAGCCGCCGCCGCAGAATCGGCTGCGCTACGGCGCGATCAACTCCGCGTGATGGCGATCGTCGGACATCGTGACCCACGCTGGGATGCGGTCATCGTCGACCACGACGTCGCCGCCGCCTACTGCCTACCTGGCCGACGGCAGCGCGTGGTGGTCAGCAGCGAAGCGCTGCGGACGCTGGCCGACGACGAGATCGACGCGGTGCTCGCGCACGAGCGCGCCCACCTGCGTGGCCGCCATCATCTCCTGGTCGGCGCGGTCACCGCTGTTGCGCGCGCGTTCTGGTTCGTACCTGTCTTCGGTGTGGCCCGACATGAGGTGAGTCGACTGGTCGAGCTGCTCGCCGACGACGCGGCGACCCGGACCTGCTCGCGGCTCGCTATGGCCGACGCACTGCTCGGCGTCGCCGCCGTGCCGGCGCCCACGGGTGCCTTGGGGGCAGGAGGTACTTCCACGGCTCTCCGGGTGCGTCGCCTGATCGAGCCGCACGTGCCGCTGAGCCGGGGGCGGCGCCTCGTAGGCACACTCGCGGTAGGGGTACTCCTGGCGGTTCCCGTCCTGGTGGCCACCGGTCCCGCCATTGTCGCGACTCAGCTGAACTACTGCCCGGTGCCCCTGTAACGCGACCAACTATGACCCTCCTCGGTGGCGACATGCACCAGGGATCAGCTACTAAACAGCTTAGGTGTATAGTCGTCGACAACTCGGCCATTCTTGTCGACGAGCGAGGGAGTCACCGTGTCCGAGGCCCTGATCACCCTGGCCGTGCTGGCCTGTCCCGTCGGCATGGGCCTGATGATGCTCTTCATGATGCGCAGCAACCGCAACGCGTCGAATAGCGACTCGCAGGCACCGGACGCGACCGACGCCGAGATCACCCGGCTGCGCGCGGAGATCGACCAACTCCGCGCCGCCCAGACCGACGCCGGGCGGCGCGGCGGTGAGCCTCGATGAGTATCTGGTTCGCTGCACTGATCCTCGCCCTCGCGGTCGCGGCGACTTACCTGTTCTGCCTCCGCCCGATGCGCCGCGGCGAATGCGGCATGGCCGCCACTGCGCCGGATCAGACTCGCGATCGGCAGCAGGAGTTGGCCGATCTGCGCCACCAGGTCGCGCGGCTGCAGGCAGAGAACGCCTGGAATGACGCCGACCGTTAGCCCGCGACGGGCCTTGGCCGCGGGTGTCTGTGCTGCCCTGTTCGTCGTGGCCGGCTGTACTGGCGCGAGCGGCACCCCCACCCCCACCTCCAACAGCGAGAACCAGCGATACATCTCGGGCACCGGCGAGCTACAGGTCGTCGCAAAGCGAGACCGCAAGCCGGCACCAACGCTGCGCGGTGAGACGCTGGACGGCAAGCAGCTCAGTACCGCCTCGTACCGCGGCAAGGTCGTCGTACTGAACTTCTGGGCATCCTGGTGCGCCCCATGCCGCGCCGAGGCACCCGCACTACAGGCTGTCTCCGCGAAGACGGAAGCCGACGGGGTGCAGTTCATCGGCATCAACTTCAAGGACACCCGCGCCAACGCCCTCGCGTTCGAGCGCGAGTTCGACGTGGGCTACCCGAGCCTCTATGACCCGCCCGGCGAGACCGCGCTGGCGTTTCGCGGCCAGCTACCCCCGGCCGCCGTACCTAGCACCATCGTGATCGATCGCACCGGACGCGTCGCCGCCCGCATCATAGGCCAGACCACCTACACCAGGCTCCTCCGCGTCGTACGTCGGGTGGCCGCCGAGTAGGGCCGTACGACGCGAGTGCTAAGCACCATCGTTGATATGCGGTGCAGTCAGGTATGGACCGGGACGAAATGGGAAGGAGCGCGGAATGATGGATGACATGTGGTCCATGATGGGCGGAATGGGCCTGTGGATGCTGGTGTGGGTACTCCTCCTCCTTGCGCTGCTCACCGCGGCCGTCGTCGGCGTCATCGCGTTGGCCCGGCGAGGCACCAATGCGCTGCGTGCCGATCAGCGCGAAGAACGAGCAGTGGAGTCGCCTGAGGACATCCTCAAGCGCCGGTATGCGGCGGGCGAGATCGACGAAGACGAGTACCACCGCCGCCTGTCCGACCTATCGTAGCTTCGCCGCCGCCTGAGACATCACCACCCAACTGACCCCTTCCGTATCACCGCGAGCCGCAGCCAGCTAATATCTACCAAGCAACTTAGTTGCTACGGTGTTTGGTAGGTGACGCATGAGGAGGCGCGGTCGTGCCAGCGGGTGCCCCGAAGAAGGCGCAGAAGAGGTCCACGAGTAAGAAGCTGGACGCCAAGCGTCGCGCGCGGGAGCGGGCGGCCGCGGCCCGGGAGGCGAAGCGCAGGGTTGAGCGTCGCCGCTGGCTGGTGACGATCGCCGCGATCGTGGCGGTCAGCGGTGTGCTGATCGGACTGACGGTGTGGGCGGTGTGGCCGCGTGAGGACCCGCAGGTGGCGTTGCCGAAGCCGGTGTCCGGGCGGCAGGAGGAACCGCCGCCATGGCCGGTACCGGTCGACCCGGTGGCCGGGGCACGACGGGCCGGCTTGGACGTGCAACCGATGGAGGGGACAGCGAAGCACTTCCATTCCCACTTGGACGCCATCGTCGATGGTGAGCCGGTGGTAGTGCCAGCCAACCTCGGCATCGACCCGTCCGGGAACGCGATGTCGGAGCTGCACACCCACGACGAACGGGGTGTGCTGCACGTCGAGGCGCCGACCGCCGACAAGCGGTATGTATCCGCACGGTGGTGAGCGCCGGCGCGAACGCCCTGGCGAGCGGGTGGTCGTGCACGGCGATGACGGACAGGTCGCGCGGTACGACGACGCCGGCGCGCCTGGCGGCGGCGAGCGCTCCCGCGGCCGTGACCACGTTGCCGACGACGACCGCCGTCGGCGGCGGGTCGAGCGCGAGCAGCTCGTCCATCGCGGCCTCGCCGCCGTCGAGGGTGAGTGCGCCGGGGACCACCGCGACCGGGTCGAGTCCCTCCTCGGCGAGGCAGGTCACGACCCCTTCGGTGCGGCGCCTGGTCGAGTCGACCTCGGGCGGCCCGGCGAGATGCGCGATCTCACGGTGCCCGAGATCGAGCAGGTTCCGGGTCGCCAGTTGGGCGCCACGGCTGTCGTCGAGCAGGACGTGACGCCGGCTGGAGCCTGTGCTGCGGTTCACCATCAACCACCGCACGCCGGAGTCGGGAGGCGGTACGTCGGCGTCGTCCAGGTCGGCCGTCACCAGCAGTCCGTCGACCGCGCCGCGCCTGGCCAGGTCGACGAACCTGGCCATCCGCCCGCTGCCTGCAGGTGCGGTGCCGGTGAGCAACGAGAAACCGCGCCTGTCGGCCTCTTCCTCCACGCCTTGCACGATGACTGACCAGATCGGGTTGTCGAACGCCGGCAGCACCAGCCCGATGGTGCCGGTCTCGGACATGCGCAGGCTCCGCGCGACGGCGCTCGGCCGGTAGCCGAGCCGCTCGACCGCGCGGCGCACCCGGTCGCGCGTCTCCGGCCGGATCCGCAGCGACTCGTCGCCGTTGAGCACCTTCGACACGACGGCGCTGTCGACGCCGGCCGCCTCCGCGACGTCCCTGATGGTGACCCGCCCGTCGGTCTCGTCATGTCAAGACGCGTGCTCCAGCGTCGCGGTCGTGCTGTCGCTCATGCTGTTGCTCGGTCCTTGGTCGAGGAAGTCCACAGGTCCAGTGCCGTGGCGCACATCCGTACGGCGTCGCCGACGTAGTCGGCCGGCTCGATCGCCGCGTCCAGGGTCGCCTCGGCGCCGTCGGCCGCTAGCCGCCGCCGCACGGCGTCGACGAGCGGCTGGCCATTGGCGCGGACGTCGCGTGCGGCCGCGTACACGACGTCGTGTGCCAGTTCCCGGCCGAGTGCCGGCGCCAGGGCGATCATGTACGCCTCGGCCATCACCAGGCCGTTGTCTGCGTCGAGGTTGGTGCGCATCGCGTCGGCGTCCACGTGCAGACCGCCGACGAGCTCCGTCGTGCACCGCAACGCGCTGGCCGTCTGGGTCAGCAGGTGGGGGAGGGCGAACCACTCGACGTGCCACTCGCCGGCGGCGCGTTCCTGTGGCACCTCGAGCGAACGCTGCAGTGAGCTGCAGAGTGCGCCGACCACGGTGGACATCCCGACGATGCCCTCGGCGAGTATCGGGTTGGCCTTCTGCGGCATCGTCGACGAGGCGCCGCGATGCTTGCCGTCGGCCTCCCGTACCTCGCCGATCTCCGTACGCGACAGGTCGATGACGTTGCGCGCCAGCCGCGCGCATGCGCCGGCGACCAGCGTGGCGGCCTGGGCGAACGCGACGACGCCGTCGCGGCTCGCGTGCCAGGAGACGTCGACGGCGCGGAGCCCGAGGATCTCCGCCAGCGTCCGCCGTACCTCCGCCGCCTGCGGGCCGAGCGCGGCGGACGTACCGCCCGCACCGTAGAGCGAGACCACCGCCGCGTCGTGCCGTGCCGCCGCGAGGCGTCTGCGGGCGCGGAGCAGCTCGGTCAGCGAGGGCGCCAGGTGCGCACCGAACGTCGTCGGTACGGCCTGCTGGCCGTGCGTCCGTCCTGGCATGAGGGTCGCGCGGTGCTCGTCGACGAGTCGTGCCACGGCGTCGCCGAGCGCGCCGACCCGTGCCGTCAGCAGGTCGGCGGCCTCGCCGAGCTGGAGGGCGAGGGCGGTGTCCATGATGTCCTGCGTCGTGGCGCCGTAGTGCACGTGCCCGTCCGGCCCGTCCGGCAGCCTGGCCGCGAGCTGCCGTACCAGGCCGAGGATCGGGTAACCGACCGTCTTCGCGGTGGACCAGAGGGCGGCCAGGTCGATGTCGTCCACCCGTGCGGCGTCCGCGATTGCCCGCGCGTCGTCCTCGTCGAGCACGCCGACGGCCGCCTGCGCACGGGCGAGCGCCGCCTCCACGGTGAGCCACTGCTCGACCGTCCTTCGCTCACCGAAGACCTGCGCCATCTGGGCGTCCCCGTAGACGGTCGATAGCAGCTCGAACATCGCGGTCACCTAGCCGATCAATCGATTGACCAGAACCGTCTCGCGCACCGGAAAGACGCGTCAACCGCAACGTGGTGCGCCCGGCGGTCGGCATGATGCCGGCCGTCGGGCGCTGTCCGTGCGGGTCGTGGAGACCCGGTTGGGTTAGCGGTGGGCGGTGTCGTCCGTCGCCGGGGTGGAGGTGCCCTGGGCTGCTGCCGCCTCGGCCTTGGCTTCGCTGACTGCGGCCTCGGCCAGCTCGGTGGCGTGGTCGGCGGCGGTCGCCGCGTCCAGCGCCAGGGGCTCGTCGTTCGCCGGTTCGTGGCTGGCTTCCGCGGTGTCCTCCTCCGCCGCGGGCGCGCCCATTCTCGAGTGGTCACCGAAGGCGTCGGTGACGGTGCGGATCGCCTGGGTCAGCTCACCGGGGATGACCCAGAACGTGTTGTTCTCGCCGTCCGCCAGGTGCGGCAGCATCTGCAGGTACTTGTACGCGAGGACCTTCGGGTCGGCGTTGTTGCGGTGCACCGACTGGAAGACCCGTTCGACGGCCTTCGCCTCGCCGTCGGCCCGCAGGATGGCGGCCTGCTGGTCACCTTGCGCCACCAGGATCTCCTGCTGCCTGGTGCCCTCGGCCGTGAGGATCTTGGACTGCCGTTCCCCTTCGGCGTGCAGGATGACCGCGCGCTTGTCGCGCTCGGCGCGCATCTGCTTCTCCATGGCCTCCTTGATGGTGGACGGTGGGTCGATCGCCTTGATCTCGACCCGGTTCACCCGGATGCCCCACTTGCCGGTCGCCTCGTCGAGGACCGTACGCAGCTGGGCGTTGATCTCCTCGCGCGACGTCAGCGTCCGCTCCAGGTCCATGCTGCCGATGACGTTCCGCAGCGTGGTGACGGTGAGCTGGTCGATCGCCTGCAGATAGTCCGCGACCTCGTACGCCGCCGCCCGCGGTTCTGTGATCTGGTAGTACAGCACCGTGTCGATGTTCACCACCAGGTTGTCCTCGGTGATCACCGGCTGCGGACGCGACGAGAACACCTGCTCCCGCACGTCCAGCTTGGTGTTGATCCGGTCCGCCACCGGGACGATGAGGTTCAACCCCGGTTGCAGCGTCACGCGATAGCGGCCGAACCGTTCGACGTTGTAACGGCGCGCCTGCGGGACGATCCGCACGGTGGACACGACCACGAACGCCACCAAGGCCGCAACGATGATGATCAGCACCAATGGTTCCATGTCTCCTCCGCCTTCGGGTCGACGCTCGGTGTTCAGGGCAGTAGGTCCCGTGGGTAGACGACTGCCGTGGCGCCCTCGATCTCCATGACGTCCACCCTCGCGCCGATGGGGATCACCTGGGTCTCGTCGAGTGAATGGGCCGACCACTCCTCGCCGGCGAGCCTGATCAGCCCGCGCGCAGCAGTGACCTCCTGGACCACGACGGCCGTCTTCCCGACCAACGCGTCGCTGCCGTCGCGCGCCAGCGGGGGTTGGGTCATATGTCGCCGCGCGATGGGGCGTACGACGAACAGCCCGGTCGCGGCCGCGGCTGCGAACGCGAGGAGCTGCAACAGCAACGGGGCGCCGAGCCCGGCGACGACCGCCGCGACGACGGCGGCGGCAGCGAGCAGGCCGAGGGCCAGGGTCAGCGTGAAGAACTCCGCGACGCCCAAGGCCGCGGCGGCTATCAGCCACACGATCCACGGCATCACATCGCCCCCCGTCCAGGACGGTTACCACCAAGCTACCTCGCCCGGCGTCCGTGTGGATACGTCGTCGGCTACCCGGAAAGGACGCGGGTCTCGACGCCGGGCAGGTCGGCCCACCAGTGGTGGTAGCGACGGTAGATGTCGGTGTCGCGCTCGGCGAGGAACGCCAGCAGCGCGCGGGCTTCGGCGGCGAGCCCCCGCCACGCGGCCGCCGGCAGCCGGTGGAACGCCGTCGCCTCGATCCCCGCCTCCACCGGGCGCCACACGCCGGCGACGTACCCGTCGACGAGCAGGGTCGGCAGTACGTCGCCGTTCGAGCGGGTCACGCGCTTGCGGTACTCCGGCGGGAGGACGCGGCTGCGGTCGGCGTAGGCCAGTAGGACGCTGTCCCACATGGGCAGCAGCCGCGGCGGGGCCGGGGTGTCCGCCGCAGGCCGGGGCGCGCCCGGGACGTCGTACAGCACCGTGCCGTCCGGTCCCTCCAGCTGCTCGAGGTCGTCGGCGATGCCGGCCACGGCGGTCTTGACCCTGGACCTGTGCACCATGGCGAACTGCGCCATGTCCGGCACCGACGCAGGGCCGAAGCCTTCCAGGTACCTGCGGATCAGCGTGGGCAACGACCCGGCGGACGACTCGTCGTCGAGCGTCGAGCGTCGGGCGGGTGTGCGGTGCGACGTACGACGGCCGGGGGGGCGAACGACCACGGGCCACCGGTCGGCGCGTGCAGCAGCGGCGTGTACCCGCGCCACGCCCGCTTCAGCCCCGGCTGTGCCGGCACGCCGAGCAGCTCCTCGAGGAACGTCTCGATCTCGTCGGTGCCGCGCGTTCGGTGGGCGTAGTCCTGCAGCTTCGGCACCATCGCGTCGGCGTCGTCGAGGGTGAGCCCGGTGGCGGTATAGCGGTTGTTGAGCCGGGAACCGCGTACCGAGGGCTCCATCGCTTCCCTGAAGGCGCGGTAGTCGTCCGCGTGTACCGCGTGCAGGGTGACCCGGACCAGCGTCGCCTTGACGACGGTGTAGTCGGCGAACGCGGCGTCCAGGTCGGTGGGGTCGAAGTCGGCGATCCGGTTCCACAGCGCGAGGTACGGGGAGGGCGGTTCCTGCGCCTGCACGGCGACCACCCGGCGCACCGCGTCGGTGCTGGCGAGCGACTCGCGTTGCAGCAGCAGCTGCCGGCCGAGTGTGGCGCGGTTCAGCTCGCTCGCCGTGATCATGTTCCCCCTCCCGGGTCGTGGTCGTCGGCGGCGGGCAGCGTCGGGTAGTCGGTGGGGTAGAGGCCGACGACGAAGCCGTAGACGGTGTCGCCGGAACGCGGTGTCTGGGCGAAGTCGCGGACCAGGTCCTCCACCCGGCTCCAGAACTCCGCCGCGCGCTCTGGCGCGATCCTGGCGTGCCTGATCAGGCTCCGCAACTGGTGCGCGTCGTGCGCCGGAGCCGATTCCTCGGCCGCGACCGCGAAGTCGTTCTGGTCCGGTGGGATGGTGGCGCCACCCGGGCGCTGGCCGAGGCCGACGTAGACCACCCGTGCGGTGCGCCCGTAGTAGCGCTCCTCGATGGCCCGTACGCGGCGCGTCCGTACGACGCGTAGCAGCCCGGCGTCCACCATGACGTTCACGTGGTGCGCGACGGTGCTCTTCGGGCGCCCGACCGCGGTGGCCAGCTCGGTCACCGTCGCCGCCCGCTCGTGCAGCAGGTCGAGCAGTGTCATCCGCAGTGAGTCGGAGATCGCCCGCACCTGCGCCGGGGTGGTGAGCTCGAGGGTGTCGTCGAGGTCGTAATCCGGGACCGAGGGATTGATCGGCATGATTAGTTCATACTAGCATTCTCGATCGTTCGGCAAATTTGGTTCAAAGCTCGGAAAGACGGGGATGACCATGACAGAAGTAGTGCTGTTCCACCACGCGCAAGGGCTCACGCCGGGCGTGGTGGCGTTCGCGGACGAGCTGCGCCGGGCGGGGCACACCGTCCACGTCCCCGACCTCTTCGATGGACGCACGTTCCCCTCGCTGGCGGAGGGGCTGGACTACGTGCGGGAGCTGGGTTTCGGTGCCGTCATGGAGCGCGGGCTCGCGGCGGTGCAGCACCTGGGGCCGGCGCTCGTCTACGCCGGCTTCTCGCTCGGCGTGCTGCCGGCACAGCAGCTCGCCCAGACCCGCGCCGGTGCCCGCGGGGCGCTCCTCGTCGACTCCTGTGTTCCGGTGACCGAGTTCGGCGACGCGTGGCCGGCGGGCGTGCCCGTCCAGGTGCACGGCATGGACGCCGACCCGATCTTCGTCGACGAGGGCGACCTGGACGCGGCCCGGGCCCTGGTGGCCGAGGCGGAGAACGCCGAGCTCTTCCTCTACCCGGGCAAGCAGCACCTGTTCGTGGACTCCTCGCTGCCCTCCTACGACGAGCCGGCGGCGACGCTGCTCACCCGGCGCGTGCTCGACTTCCTCGCCACGGCCGGCTAGCGGGGTGGGCGGTGAGTGGCCGCGTGCTCGAGGTGGTCAAGGAGGTCGTCGGCCAGGTCGGTGGGGTTGGCGTGGCCCTTGCCGTCGGCGCTGAGGTGGCCGGCGGCGGCCAGGTCGGCGGCGCCGTGGGCGACCGCGCGGAGGAGTGCGGCCAGCCGTTCCGGGTCGCCAGGGGGTCGGGCGCCGGCCTCCTGGGCTGCGGTCACCAGGTCGACCAGGGCGGTCATGGCCGTGTGCGCGGCGCCGGCGGGCTCGGTCGACTCCGTCGACCAGGCGCCGAAGACCAGCTTGAAGCGGGTGGGGTAGTCGAGCGCCCAGCGGACGTACTCGTGCATGACCTGACGTAGCGCTGCGACGGCGGCGATCGTCGCGGCGACCTGGTCGCCCCGATGGGCGAGGTCGCGTGCCGCGACCGCGGCGAGCAGCGTCTCGTTGCTCGCGAAGTGCTTGTACGGGGCGTTGTGCGACACCCCGGCACGGCGCCCGACCTCGCGCACAACGTGACGGTGTCGACGCCGCCTTCGTCCAGCAGCCGGGTGGCGGCGGCGACCAGGGCGGCCCGGGTTCCGGCAGGCATCCGCACAGTCCTCCTAGGTTGACATTGTCAACCTAGGAGGTGCGATGGGACAGCAGGGCAAGCTGGCGGTGGTGACCGGTGCGACGGGCGGCATCGGCGAGGCGATTGCCGGGGCGCTCGCCGCGGCCGGGATGACGGTCGTGCTGGTCGGCCGCAGCGACGACCGGCTCAGGCGGGCGCGGCAGCGGATCGCTACCGCGGTCCCCGGCGCCGAGCTGCGCCTGGAGCGGGCCGACCTGTCGCTGCTCGCCGAGGTGCGTGCGCTCGCCGACCGGCTGGTCGCCGGCGAGGTGCCGGACGTGGTGGTCAGCAACGCGGTGGTCATGCCGGAGGTCGACGACGTCACGGCCGAGGGCCTGCAGCGCACCGTCGCGACGAACCACCTGGCGCTGTACCTGCTGCTGCGCTCACTGGTCGAACCGATCGGCAAGTGGCCCGCCAGGTTCGTGGTGGTGGGTGCGTCGCCGAGCGCACTTCGCGCCGCGCCCGTGGACCTGGAGGACCTGCAGTTCGCGAACGGACGCGGCCTCGGGGAGGTGTCGAGCAACCGGGCAGTTCGCCGCGTACGGACGGACGAAGAACATGAACGCGATGTTCGGCTACGCGCTGGCGCGGCGGCTGGCCGGTACGCAGATCGCCGTGAACGGCGCGCATCCGGGCATCATCCGCCATGCCGGGCTCAGCCGCGAGAACCGCGGTGCGCTGCGGCTGATGCAGCGGGTGCTCGAGCCGGTCACGCCTGGCCCGGCCGTCGGTGCGGACACGCCGGTGTGGCTGGCGACGTCGCCAGAGATCGACGGGTCACCGGCAGGTTCTTCGTCCGGCGGCGGGCGGTCCCCACCGCCCCGCACACCACCGACGTCGCCCGCTGCGACCGGCTGTGGGAGGAGAGCGCTCGGCTGACGGGGTTGAGTCCGGAGCTGCGGATCTGCGGAATCCCATGACAACTAGTCACGGATTGATTACAATCGGTCATGTAAGTCCGCAATCGCCCACCTGGGCGGTCCTAGGAAGGGGATGTATGAGGCGACGTATCCGACTGATCGCGGCCGCGATGTTCGCGGCTCCGTTCTTCGCCTTGTTGTTCGCGCCTGCGGCGAGCGCAGCCACCAATGACGAAGGAGCTCGTATCGCCCAGTCCGGGATCAACGTCTCGGCGTCCGTCAACACCGGTCTCGGTATCCACGCCGACGCCAATGTTGGTGGCTTGTATGTCCACGCCAGCCTGGGCTGACCCAGGCGGGTAACTGCTGAACTCGCCAGGTCCGCGCCGCACCGACACCTCGGGGGAGCCGGTACGGCGCGGGCCGCTTTTTCTGCCCGTGAGGGTCAGCCGGCGATGCCGCGGTAGATGACGCCGTGGTACTCGAAGTCATCGAGCTCGGCGGTGCCCACGGCCCACGTCCTGCCGCCCGTCGTGCCGGACGCTTCGATGCCGGTTGCCGTGCCCGGTTGCTCGGGCAGGGCGACCTTGGCCCAGCCGTCGGCGGTCTTGCGGTACATCAGGTTGCTGTCACGGCTGGAGAGCCAGAGCTTGCCGTTCGGGCCGGTGCCCACGTCGCTGGCGCCGACGCCGACCTCCATCGCGGGCAGCTTCTTGCGCGTCCACGTCTCGCCGTTGAACCGGTAGAGCATGCCCTGGGCGGAGTCGTCGCCGGTCGCCACGCCGATCGCCCAGGCGGTGTCGCCGACGAAGCCGACGTCGCTCAGCCATGCGCTGAACTCGTCCTCGCCGGGCGGTGGGGTCACCGCACCGGGGGAGAGCACCCGCCAGCGGGTGCCGTTCCAGTGCGCCGCGTACGGCTGGTCGTCGCGGGTGCCGACCGCCCAGATGTCGTTGCTGCCGTGCGCCTCGACGTTGGCGATGCTGTCCGGGCCGGCGCCGGGTAGCTGGGTCGTCCGCCAGCTGGTGCCGTCGTAGTGGCGTGCGACTCCGGTGCCGTCCGCGGTGCCGGAGGCGAACCACACGTCGTCGTCGGCGACCGCGGCCACGTCGCCACGGGTCGAGCCGGGGAAGCTGTGCGTCTGCCAGCCGTCGCCGTCCCAGTGCATCACCCGTCGTCGCCGCCGGAGTCGTCGGTGTCGTCGACGGCCAGCCACGCGGTGCCGCTCGACGTCGCGTCGATGCCGGTGAACTCCACGCCCACCTGTGGCGACTCGATCTCCCGCCAGGAGTCGCCGTCGTAGTGGAACGCCACCGGCTTGGTGTCGTCCCAGGGGCCGACCGAGCCGACCGCCCAGACGTCGTCGGCCGCGGCCGCGGCGACGTCGACGAACTCGTTCTCCTCGGCGCGGTCGAGCTCGTACTGCAGGTCCCACTCCACTGCCGCCGAAGCCGGGCTGGCGAGTACGAGGCTCAGTGTGAGCGCGCCACCGACGGTCAACAGTGCTCGGCGTTGACTGGTCCACTTCATCGTCGACTTACCCCCATGCCTGCGGTCGTTGACGGGGGTGAGACGCCCGATGCGGGTGGCGGGTTGTCCGCCGTCAGGTGTCCTACTCAGGCCACGGCTTCGTGCGCTGCCACCAGTGGAGCTTGCGTGCGTCGGCGCGTTTGCCGATGTGCAGGCGGCCGAGTTTGACGAACTCGTAGCCCGTACGGCGGCGGAAGTAGTCCTCGACGGCTCGTTTGCAGCCGGACCAGGTGTAGTAGTCGTCGATGACGAGCCGGCCGTCGGTGACGAGGTGGGGTTCGATGCGTTGCAGGCAGGTCATGGTGGACTCGTACCAGTCGGCGTCGAGGTGGGCGAGCGCGACGGGTTCGTCGATGTGCAGGGTGCCGTCGAAGTAGCCCTTGACGAGCTCGATGTGGTGGGTGCCTGGTGGGACGCCGTAGCGTTCGAACGAGGCGGTGACTTCGGCGAGCAGGTCGTCGCGGTAGCCGTAGTACGTGGTGCCGCCGATGCCCTTGGACTTGCCGGCGGTGATCCTGGCGTAGCGGCGGTGGACGTCGTCGCCGTCCTTGTCCGTCGGTGGCGGGATCATGTCGAAGGCGTCGTAGACGCGCAGTGGTCTGTTCGCTGATTTCAGTACGGCCATGACGATCGCCGACCCGCCGAGTGCGGTGCCGGCCTCGATGATCATGCCGTCCCTGCCCACTGTCTCGGTGTCCTGCACGGCTGCTGCGAGGTCGTGTAGGCAGCGGTTGTTCAGGTAGGTGAGCTTGTCCGACCGTACGCGCCGGATCACGTCGGCCGCATCGACAGACGGAGCCATCGGCGCCTCCCCGGTCCGGCAAATCCCGATTCGTCCGGAGGCTAACACGGCGGTTGACATACAGCCGTCTGGCTGCATATGGTAGGCAGCCAGACGGCTGCATAATGGGAGAGGTGCAGGTGGACGAGGTGTTCCGGGCGCTCGCCGACCCCAGCAGGCGGCAGCTGCTCGACAGCCTGAACGCGAAGAACGGGCAGAGCCTGCGCGAGCTGGGTGCCGGCCTGCAGATGGCGCGCCAGTCGGTGAGCAAGCACCTGGCGGTGCTCGCGGCCGCCAACCTGGTGACCACCGTCCGGCGTGGGCGGGAGAAGCTGCACTACCTCAACCCGGTGCCGATCAACGCCATCGCCGACCGCTGGATGACCCAGTACGACCGCGAGCGCACGCGCGCGCTCGCCGACCTGAAGAATGCCTTGGAGACCCCGATGACCGACACCAGGTTCGTCTACACCACGTACATCGAGACCACGCCGCAGCGGCTCTGGCAGGCGCTGACCGACCCGGCGTTCACCCGCAGGTACTGGGGAGTGACGTTCACCTCGGACTGGCAAGTCGGCTCCACCGTGACCTGGGAGCAGCTCGGCGTGACCATCGCCGACGCCAGCCAGGTCGTGCTGGAGTCCGAGCCGTACCGCAGGCTCGCCTACACCTGGCACGTGCTGACGCCCGAGTTCGCCGCGTCCGTGGACCTCAGCGACGAGGTCTACGCGCAGCTGGCGGCGGAGCCGCAGTCGAAGGTGACCTTCGACCTGGAGGAGCAGGGTCGCACGGTGAAGCTGACCGTGACGCACGACGCGATCGAGCCGGGCACGAAGCTGCTCGAGATGGTGAGCTCCGGCTGGCCGGAGATCCTGTCCAGCCTCAAGACGCTGCTCGAGACCGGCGACGTGCTGCCGGCGGCGACGAACGCCTGACGCGCCGGAGCAGAAGGACGTCGCGGCCGAACGACCACAGCAGCGCGGCCAGCGCCAGCGCGGTCGCCGCGGTCGCGGCCGGAGCCGGCAGGATCTCGGTGCTGACCGTCACGAGCACGACGCCCTGCGTCGCTGCCACGACCTTCCGCGTATACCGGTCGGGCAGCGGGCCACCCAGCCATGGCGCAACCAGCGCGGCGGCGCCGAACGCGTAGCGCATGGCGCCGATCGCCAGCACCCACGGGCCGAGCAGCGTGCTGACGTGGACGCTGAGCACGAGCACCAGGTACGCGTCGGTCTCCATGTCGAAGCGCGCGCCGAACGAGGAGGCGGTGCGGGTGCGCCTGGCGACGTACCCGTCGGCGGCGTCCAGGGTGAGCGCGAGTGCGGCGAGCGCGACGAGTGCAGCGGTGGGGACGTCGCCGAGGAACGCGGCGGCGACCAACGCGGTGACGCCGGCGATCAGGGCCGCGCGGGTCAGCGTGACCCGACCTGCCGGCCCGAGCGGCGCTCCCGTACGGCGCAGTGCCACGGTCAGCACGGCGCCGCCGACGGCCGTGTAGCCGAGTCCGGCGAGCCAGCCGAGCGGTGGCAGGTGGAACGCCGCGACGAGCGCGCTCACGACGAGCACTGCGGCTACAGCGCCGAGCAGTGGCTCCCACCGGCCGGTAGTGCATGCGCGCAGCGGCAACGTGGGCAGCGGTCGCATGGAGTGGGTGTGGCGGGTCACACCATAGACTACGGCGCGGGGCCGTGGCGGGTTCAGTGGAGGACGCCGATGGAACGCACTGCGCAAGCTTTCTGGGTCGAGTCGCCGGGCGTCGGTGCGATCCGCGAGGTGACGCTGCCGGAGCCCGGCCTGCAGGACGTCGTGGTGCGCAGCCTGTACTCCGGGATCAGCCGGGGCACCGAGACGCTCGTCTTCCGCGGCGGCGTCCCGCCCAGCCAGCACGACGTGATGTGCGCGCCGTTCCAGGACGGCGGCTTCCCCGGGCCGGTCAAGTACGGCTATCTGAACGTCGGCGTCGTCGAGCACGGGCCGCAGGCGCTGCTCGACCGGGTGGTGTTCTGCCTCTACCCGCACCAGACCCGCTACGTGGTGCCGGCCGGCGCGGTGCAGCCGGTGCCGGACGCCGTGCCGCCTGGCCGGGCGGTGCTCGCCGGCACCGTGGAGACCGCGGTCAACGCGCTGTGGGACGCGGCGCCGCTGATCGGGGACAGGGTCGCCGTCGTCGGGGCCGGCATGGTCGGCTGCTGCGTCGCCAGGCTCGCCGCCGGGCTGCCCGCCGTCCAGGTGCAGCTGGTCGACCCCGACCCGGCCAGGGCGGAGGTCGCGGCGGCGCTCGGCGTACCATTCGCCGCACCGGTGGACGCCACCGGTGACTGCGACGTCGTGGTGCACGCGAGCGCGACGGCCGCCGGCCTGGCCCGCTCGCTCGAGCTGCTTGCGCCCGACGGCGAGGTGGTCGAGCTCAGCTGGTACGGCGACCAGCAGGTCGCGGTGCCGCTTGGGGAGTTCTTCCACTCCCGCAGGCTCGCCGTACGGGCCAGCCAGGTGGGTGAGGTGGCCGCGGCCAGGCGGGCGCGCCGCACCACGGCCGACCGGTTGGCGATCGCGCTCGAGCTGCTCGCCGACCCGGTCTTCGACGCGTTGGTCACCGGCGAGAGCGACTTCGCTGACCTCCCCACGGTGTTGCCGCGGTTGGCCGACGGCGACCTGCCTGCGCTGTGCCACCGCATCGGCTACGGTCGTGGCTGATGGCGAGGAGGCCCGATGTTCAGCATCACCGTGCGCGACCACGTGATGATCGCGCACAGCTTCACCGGCGACGTGTTCGGGCCCGCCCAACGGCTGCACGGCGCGACGTACGTCGTCGACGCGACCTTCCGCCGCCCCGAGCTGGACGCGGACAACATCGTCGTGGACATCGGGCTCGCCACCGAGCAGCTGCGTGCCATCCTCGCGGAGCTGAACTACCGCAACCTCGACGACGAGCCCACGTTCGCCGGCGTGAACACGTCGACCGAGTTCCTGGCGAAGGTGGTCGCGGACCGGCTGGCCGACCGGGTGCACGCCGGTGCGCTCGGTGACGGCGCGCTGGGGCTGAGCGCGATCGAGGTGACGTTGCACGAGTCGCACGTCGCCTGGGCGAGCTACGAACGTGCCCTCAGGTAGCCGTACGGTCCACGTCGTCGTCCCCGCCGGGGTCGCCGACCCGTCGACACCCAGCGGCGGGAACGTCTACGACGTGCGGATGTGCGCGGCGCTGCAGCAGGCCGGTTGGCAGGTGCGAGAGCACGCCGTGGACGGCAGCTGGCCCCGCCCGGACGCGCAGGCGCGCACCGGGCTCGCTAAGGTGCTCGCTGCCGTGCCGGACGGCGCCGTCGCGGTGCTGGACGGCCTGGTCGCCGGTGGCGTGCCCGACGTCGTCGTGCCGCACGCCGAGCGGCTGCGGCTCGTCGTGCTCGTGCACCTGCCGCTCGGCGACGAGACCGGGCTGCCGGCCGACGTTGCGGCCGATCTGACCGCGGGGGAACGAGAGACGCTGCACGCCGCGACCGTCGTGGTGGTGACCAGCCGCTGGGCGGCGGCGCGCGTGACCGAGCAGTACGGCCTGGCCGCCGCCGACGTGCGGGTCGTCGCGCCCGGCGTCGACCGGGCACCGGTGGCGCCCGCCGGTGACGGGTCCAAGCTGCTGTGCGTGGCCGCGCTGACGCCGCGGAAGGGACACGACCTGCTGATCGAGGCACTCGCGGCGGTGGGAGACCTGCCGTGGACCTGCGCCTGCGTGGGACCGCAGCGCGACCCACAGCGCCTGGCCGAGCTGGAGCGGCTGATCGAGCGGCACCGGCTCGGCGACCGGGTCCAGCTGGCCGGTCCGGTGGTCGGCGACCGGCTGGCGGCGGCGTACGCGGCGGCCGACCTCGTGGTGCTGCCGTCGCGCACCGAGACGTACGGCATGGTCGTGACGGAGGCGCTGGCGCACGGCCGCCCGGTGCTCGCCACCGCGGTCGGCGGGGTGCCGGAGGCGGTCGGCGCCGACGAGACCGGGCGGGTGCCAGGGTTGCTGGTGGCCGCCGAGGCCGGCGCGCTCGCCGCCGGCCTGCGCCGCTGGCTGACCGAGCCGCAGCTGCGCAGCGCGCTGGCCGAGTCTGCGCTGCGCCGCCGCGGCTCGCTGACCGGCTGGGCCAGCGCCGGGCGGCGGCTGGGTGAGGTGTTGGAGTCGCTGTCATGAGCGGGTCGCCGCGGTTCAGCCCGCAGTGGCTGGCGTTGCGCGAGCCGGCGGACGCGGCCGCTCGTGCGGGTTCGTTGCTCGAGCTGCTGCGGCCGTGGCTGCCCACGGACAGGGCGACGGCCATCCGCGACCTGGGCAGCGGCACCGGTTCGATGGTGCGCTGGTTGGCCCCTCGGTTGCCCGGTCCGCAGCACTGGGTGCTGTGCGACCGTGACCCGCAGCTGCTCGCCAGGGCCGTCGAGAGCGTGCCGGCGGATGCCGCCGACGGTACCGCCGTGACCGCGGAACCCGAGGTGGGCGAGCTGGCCGCGATCCGCGCGGCCGACCTGGCCGGCACCACCCTGGTGACGGCGTCCGCCCTGCTCGACGTGCTGACCACGACCGAGCTGGACGCGCTCGTCGAGGCGTGCACGACGGCGGGATGCCCGGCCCTGCTCACGGTGTCCGTGGTCGGCCGGGTGGAGCTGGACCCGCCACACCCGATGGACGCCGAGATCGCCGCGGCGTTCGACGACCATCAGCGCCGTAGCGCCGGCGGCCACCGGTTGCTCGGGCCGGACGCGGTGGCCGCGGCCGCCGAGCGCTTCATGCGCGTGGGCGCAGAGGTGCACCGCAGGCCGAGCCCGTGGCAGCTGGGGTCGGCGGACGCCGAGCTGACGGCGCAGTGGCTGACCGGCTGGGTCACCGCGGCGACCGAGCAGCGGCCGGAGCTCGCCCCGGCCGCGGCCGACTACCTGCGGCAGCGGTTGGCCAGCTGCACGGCGGGTGCGATGCGGGCCGTGGTGCGCCACGAGGACCTGCTCGCACTGCCGGCGCGCCGGCCGGGCGCTACGGGCGGTTCGTCGACTTGATCGGACGCGCCCGCTTGTCCATCTGCACGCCCTTCGTACCTGGGTGCTGCCGGCCCACCTCGTGACACGAGGTGCCGTCGACCTTGCACTTGGTGTACTTCTCCAGCCAGTCGCTGAACTGCTGCACCGTGCGCTGGTGTTTGCGCGCGACGTTGTGGTTCTGCGCCGGATCGCTGCGCAGGTCGTAGAGCTCGCGCCGCTTGCTGTCGCTGTACTCCACGTAGAGCCAGCTCTTCGTGCGGATGGCGTCGTACGAGTGGAACGCGGGGATGAACTTGTCACGTTTCGCCGACGCCTTGTCGCCGTCGAGGTCCGGGTCCTTGACGGTGACCGGGTTCTGTTCCTGCGCGCGGTGCTCGAACAGCACGCCCTTGCGCCAGTCGGTCGCCTTCTTGCCGTGCAGCAGGGGGGCCAGGCTGCGGCCGTCGGACGGCTTCGGCTTCAGCCCGGCCAGCTCCTGGAACGTCGCGTAGAGGTCGACCGTCTGGGTCAGCTCCCTGCGGACGGCGCCCTTCTCCACGCCGGGCCCGGTGACGACCAGCGGCACCCGGGTGTCGTGGTCGTACGCGCTGCCCTTGCCCCGCATCAGCCCGTGCTCGCCGAGGTGGTAGCCGTTGTCCGAGGAGAACACGAAGTACGTGTTCGACAGCTGGCCGTTCCTGGCCAGCTGCTTGCGCATCTTGCGCATCTGGTCGTTGAGCGACTGCACCATCTGCACCCGGTCGCGGTAGTGCCAGTCGAGTTTCTGGTAGGTGCTCTCCTCGAAGTGGCTGCCGCGGCGTACGCGCAGGTCGAGGCAGTCGTACCTGCTGCCGTCACGGGCGGTGCCGCAGTCGCCGTGCGGGAACTCGCCGCCGGGCCAGCCGAGGCTGGGTCGGTCGCGCTCGGCGGCGGGGAACTTCGGCTCCGAGCCCTTGCCGTTGTACTGGTGGTGCGGGGCGTAGCTCCAGAGCTGGGTGAAGAACGGTTTGCCCTTGTCGCGCGCGCGGTTCGCGGATGTCCTTGCCTGCTTGCCGATCTGGTCGTTGAGGTAGATCGACGGCTTGGTGATCTTGCGGGGGCCGCCTCTGCGCTGCACGTCGGCCATCCGGTAGCTGCCGGCTATGTTGCGGTAGGCGGTGCCGTCGCCGATGTGCCACTCGTCCCAGCCGGGTGGCACAGGATCCTTGCGAAGGTTGTACTGGTTGATGTACTTGCCCGTGTGCGCAGCGCGATAGCCGGCCTTGTCCAGCTCCACCGTGTAGGTGCGCTTGGGGTTGCCGTTGCGTACGAACGCCTGGTGGCCGCCGCCGCGGTAGTTCTCGTTGACCCGCACGCCGGTGTTGTGCGGGTAGCGACCGGTGAGGATGTTCGAGCGCGACGGGCAGCACAGGCTGTCCGCGGCGTAGAAGTTCGTGAACGTGGTGCCATTGGCACGCATCCGTCGCACCTCGGACATGTACTTGACGAGGTTCCACGACAGGTCGTCGGTGAGCACGAAGACGATGTTCGGTTTGTCGCTTGGTGGCGGCGGTGTCTTCGTTGGTTCGCCGGACGCGCTGCGCGGTCCGGAGCCGGAGGCCTGGTTGAGGCAGGCTGTCGCTGCCAACGCGGTGACGAGCAGGGCCGCGATCACCCAGATCCTTCTGCCCACGTGCTCGTTACCCTCTCCACACCGCGTCACTGACCACGTTCTCTAGACCGCGAACCGGGCGCGCCGGCGCCGTCCGCGGGAGCGGGATGCCGCGTGATGCAGTTTCCCCCGCCTGACTTTTCCCTGCTCGGCTCAGAACTGCCGCGGCTCGATCATAGGCCACGCGACGTCGGCAATGTGCCTGACCTCGCCGAGTGGTGGCACGACAACGGGAGCTGTCGATCTGTCAGCAACCCGTTATTTCCGGTACACGGCACCGCGATCTGAGTGTGCGGGCCGGTGACTCGGGGCGCTCGCCACCGGCCCGCTCGTCCGGAGCTTAGCCGGTGCCGGCCCTCGGTGGGGACGACCGCGGCACCTCTGTGGACGATCGCCCTACCGCATCGGTGGCGGCGCGGCGTGCCGCACCAGCTCCACCGGGCCGCGGATCGCCACCCCGACGGCGGCGTCGCCAGGGGTGAACCACTGTGCGAAATGCCACCCGCCCGTATCGTCCGCGGCGCCGGCGGCTAGCCGGACGGCGTCCCCGCCGAGGTCGAAGCCCACCTCCTGGAACGGCATCGCCATGCCGAGGCCGCGCGCCTTGGCGTATGCCTCCTTCAACGTCCAGTAACGGAAGAACTCCCGGCGCCTGCGCTCGCCGCTGTACGCGGCCAGCGCCGCACGCTCGTCCGCGGTGAGCGTGCCCCGTGCGAGCAGCGTGACGTCGGCGGCACCCGGTGTGTGTTCGACATCGATCCCGCAGTCCGCGCCCGCGGTGACCACGCAGGCGACGGTGCCCTCGGTGTGGCTGAGGTTGAACCGCAGCGCGACGTCGTGCTGGGCGCAGTCCAGCTCTGGCCGGCCCTGCGCGGCCGCACGGAAGTGCCACCGGCTCGGCTCGGTCGACGGGTCGCGACTGCTCAGCGCCGTACGGACCAGGCCGTGCGCGGCGAGGTACCCGAGCCGGTCGTGGTCCAGCCGGAACCCGTCGAGCCG
>WHTA01000076.1 GCA_009379825.1 Streptosporangiales bacterium | reverse complement strand
TGAACACCAGGTGCCCCGGCATCCGCTCCGTTACCCACCGCGCGGCCACCGCCCTGGCGAGCACGTACGACGCCCGCACGTTGACCTGCATCAGCCGGTCGAACTCCGCCAGCGGGAACTCGTGCACCGGGTGGCTGGCGGCGACGCCAGCGTGGCAGCACACCGCGTCGGGCAGCGTGCCCACCTCGGCCACGCAGCCGTCGAGCAGCCGCTCCACCTCGCGCTCCTCGGTGGTGTCGGCGCGCAGGTACCGCACCCTGTCGTGCTCGGGCAGCACCTCGCGGGCCTGCTCGGCGGGAACGACGTCGTTGACCACGACGGTGGCGCCGAACCGGCTCAGCGTCTCGGTGACCACGCAACCGATGGCGCCGGCGCCATCGGTTGCGTGGTCAGCACGATCGTGCCGGTGAGGTCGAGCGGGTTCGCCGCATCGCTCATCGAGTCGGTCATGGTGTCATCTTGGCGTCCGGCGGCGAGAGCACCCGCACCTGGTACGGCTCGAACGGCAGCCGCAGCGTCCAGGTGCCCTCCGACTGTGTCTCCATGCGGATCTCGGCACCCTGGCCACCACCTACCCCGTCGCCGGCGTCCCAGCGGTCCCGCAGCACGGCCCCGCCACCGGCCAGGCCGACCCGGTCGGCGGCCACGGTGCAGCTGGCCGTGACGGCTTCGGCGGAGAGGTTGACCAGCACGAGGGTGAAGCGGCCGCCAGCGCTGCGGGCCACCGCGAACACCTCCGCCGCGTCGGCGGCCACCACGTCGTAGTCCGCGCGGCCGGTGCGGATCTCCGGCAGCTCGGCGCGCAGTCGGTGCACCCGTCGCACCTCGGGCTCAATGTCGCACTCTCCGCCGACGAAGGTCATGTACGCGCCGCCGCTCAACGCGAAGACGGCCAGCAGCGCCCGGGTGGCCGCGACGCCGTACTGCTCGCGCCGCCACTTCTCCCCCGGCAGCGGCCACCAGAACGTGTCGTGCGAGTCGACGTGGGGCGCGATGACCGCGCCGCGCGGCAGTACCGCGTCGCGGTCGCGGAGCCAGCCGGCCAGCTCTCTGCCGTTGCGCACACCGATGTCCGCCGCCGCGTCCGTGCGCGGCCGCAGCACCGCGGGGATCAGCCGCTGCTCGTCATAGTTGTAGGTGACGTCCATGCTCTGGTGGAACAGCACGCCGGACGGCTCGGTGTAGAGCATCACCGACTCCTTGACCCGCTTCAGCCGCCGCCGAAGCAGGTGGAACAGCTCCAGGCAGCCGAGCGGCGAGTGGCTCGCCCGCCGGCTGGTCGCCTCGGACCAGTTCGGCAGCGCGTTGTACGTGGGCGCGTCGAAGCGGAAGCCGTCGACGTCGAGACGGCGCACCAGGTCCTCCGCCGCGGCGCAGAAGTACTCCTGCCACGCCCTGTTCGCCACGTCGAACGCCTTGGTGTAGACGCCGATGATCCGCTGCGCGGAGTCGCGCATGAACCACTCGGGATGCTGGTCCGCGAGCGGGTGCCGGCTGGGCGAGCCGGCCGACCAGTACGGCTCGAAGTCCAGGATGTGCCGCGACCACGCGATGTCTCGGGCGTCCAGGGAGTCTTGGCCGCTTCCCCAGACGTCGGTGGTGGTCTCCGCGAGGCGAGCGGCGAACGGGCCGCCCCGCACCCGCTCCGCGGTTGCCGCCATCACCTCCTGATCGATCACGCCGTGCAGCAGGATGTCCAGGATCACGCGCATGCCCCGCGCGTGGCAGGCATCGACCAGCGCGCGCAGCTCGTCCTCGTCGCCGTAGGTGGTGCTGACGTCGGTGTAGTCGTGCACGTTGTAGCTGGGGTACGGCTGCCGCGGCATGATCTGGAGCACGTCGTAGCCGAGGTCGGCGATCCGATCGAGATCCGCAGCGAGGGCAGGCACGTCAGGGTACGGCTGTTACCTGTAGCCGCCCCAGAAGACGGAGTAACCGATCTGCACCTCGAAGATGCCCGCCGCCGCGGCCCTCGCGGACGGTCCGTCGGCGCGGCAATGCCGAGCCCGGGATACCACGACGGCACGTCGGCGCGGACCTCCTCCCAGCTCGCGTCGAGCAGGTCCAGGTACAGCGACTCGTAACGCAGCGCGTCACCGACGCCCAGCCGCCCCGCGAGACCGGTGTCGACGGTCATCTGCAGCGCCTCTTCGGCACCGCGGATCCTGCACCGTCCGATCTCGGTGCGGCACAGCGGCCAGAGCACGACGGTCTGCCGTTGCCGCGGATCGTGCGCCGCGACGAGTCCGCTCGATCCGCGCGAGCCACCGGCCGTGGACACGTCCACCGCCGTACCGAGCGCGCCGACCGGCACACCGGGCCGCGGCTCGTTGCCTGGCGCCTCCACCAGCCAGCCCGCGGCGTCCGGCAGCGCTACCTCGACGTCCAGCCGCATGTCGCGCAGTGTCCCCTCGGTCCCCTCGCCGCCGCGGGAAGGGGCCAGCTGCACCGCGAGGCCGACCCGCGGGTGGCGTTGCCTGAACGTGTACTCCCAGGTCACCATCCATCCCGGCGCGGTGGCGTGGAGTGTGTAGACGTCGTCAGGGCCATCGGCGCGGTGCTGCATCGACCCTTCCGCGAGTGTGAAGGCGCCCAGGTCAACGGTGTCCACGTAGCCGAGGCCGTGCGGTGGCACGAACGCCTCGGCGCCCTCCGTCACCAGCGTCACGGACACCACCAGCGGCAGCGACATGGCAGTCGCCTCGTCGCCCGCGACCAGCGCCACCGGCAGCCCCGACCTCGGATCGAGGCGGAGGCCCAGCTCGCCGTCCGCACCGCCGACGACGACCGGTTCGCCCGTCAGTACCACTTGAGTCTCCCGTTCTGCTCGACGTCGTCGATCGATGCCGTCACTTGATGCCGGAGATGCCGCCAGCACTCTCCAGGAACTTCCGCTGCGCCACGAGGAAGAGGATCACCGACGGCACCGCCGCCACGACCGCCCCCGCCATCAGCAGGTGCCATTGGTTCTGGTGCTGCTCCAGGAAGTACGCGAGCCCGACCGTGATCGTCCTGTGCTGGTCGGTGGTGGTGACGATGAGCGGCCAGAGGAACTCGTCCCAGTTGGTGACGAAGGTGAGGATCGCCAGCGTGGCCATCGCCGGACGGCACAGCGGCGTGATGATGCGGAGGAAAATGCGCGCCTCGCTCGCCCCGTCGATCCGCGCCGCCTCGATGTACTCGTCAGGGATGTTCGCGATGAACTGGCGCATCAGGAACACGCCGAACGCGGTGAGCGCGAACGGCGCGATCAGCCCCTGGTAGCTGTCGATCCAGTCCAGGGAGCGCACCAGCAGGTACAGCGGGATGGCGAGCACGGTGAACGGGATCATGAACGTTCCGAGGATGAACCCGAACACCAGGTTGCGGCCCGGGTACCTGAACTTCGCCAGGCTGTAGCCGGTCATCGTGCAGAACACGACGTTCAGCACGATGACGGTGCCGGTGACGATGATGCTGTTCAGCAGGTAGTGCCCGATGTTGAAGAGGGTGAAGATCTCCTGATAGTTCTGCAGCCGCAGGCTCGGCGGCAGCAGGTTCACCGGGCTCGACACGATGTCGGATCGCGCCATGAACGACGCCGACACCATCCACAGCACGGGCAGCAGCATGAGCAGCGCACCGGCCAGCAGCAGCGCGTAGAACGCGGCCGCGCGGGCCGCGGCGCGGGAGCCCTTGCGTCTGTCGATCACCATGGTCCGGCCTTCAGGTACGGGAACGGAGCAGCCTGAACTGCACGATGGTCAGCACCATGAGCAGGAGGAAGAGCACGATCGACGCCGCGCTCGCGTAACCCATCTCGAAGTACTGGAAGGCGTGCTGGTACACGAACAGCGGCAGCACCCTGGTCGCGGATCCCGGTCCGCCCTGGGTCAACAGGTATGCCGGAGTGAACACCTGGAACGCCGTGATGATCGAGATGACCGCGACATACAGCATGATCGGGCGCAGCAGTGGCAGCGTGACGTACCAGAACCGCTGCACGCCGTTGGCCCCGTCGACCCGCGCCGCCTCGTAGTACTCGTCGGGTATGCCGCGCAGCCCGATCAGGTAGATGAGCATGTACACGGGGACGCCCTTGACGATGCTCAACAGGATCAGCGACGGCATCGCGAGGTCCTCGCTGGCGAGCCAGCGCACGTAGTCCAGCCCGAGCGGCTGGGTGAACACGGTCAGCAGCCCGAACGAAGGGTTGAACATGAGCAGCCACACCAGCGACCACACCGTGAGGGAGACGACGGCGGGGAGGTAGAAGGCGGCCAGGAACGCCTGACGGAACCTGAACGCCCGGTTCAGCACCATGGCGAGGCCGAGCGCGATCACCCAGATCGGCACCACGGTGCCGATCGTGTAGTAGAACGTCACCGCCAGCGAGTTGTGGAACTCCCCGTCGCTCAGCAGCCTCAGATAGTTCGCCAGCCCGACGAAGCGCGGCGCGCCGAGCAGGTTCCAGTCCTGCAGGCTGATGTACCCGGCCCAGAGCAGCGGATACACATAGAAGCCGGCGAAGAACACGATCGCGGGAAGCGCGAACAGCAGGCCGTACTTGACCTCCTTGGTCGGTGCCCTGCCGCGCCGGCGCGGCGGAACGGTGGCGCTGGTGCGTTGCAGCGTCGCCGACGTCACCGTGCCCTCCCCCGCCAGGTCAGGACTCCGCCTCACGCTGCGCCTTCTGCAACACCGCGGCCACGTCCTGCCCCTGCAGCACCCGCGACTGGGCGCGCTGCAGCGCGGACGCGATCTTGTAGTAGTCAGTGGACCTGAACTGGTACCTCCCGTACTCGTAGTCAGCCAGCGCGACGGCGTAGCTCGGCGAGGTCTTCTTCCTGTACTCGTTGATGTCCTCGCCGCCCTTCGTCTTGCCCTTGCGGGCCTGCGGGTAGCGCACCTCGTCCCACCAGAGCTTGCCCTGCGAGGTGAGGAACTCGACGAACTCCCACGCGGCCCGCTGCTTGCCCTCGTCCGCCTGGGCGTTCACGAACCACGCCCAGGAGTACATGGTGGTGGTGCGGTCGCCGCCGGAGAAGACCGGGAGCGGTGCGGCCTGGTACTCGGCCTTCGGGTTGGTGTCCTCGATCAGGGACGGCTGGTACGGGCCGGCGATGTTCATCGACACCCGTTCCTCGGCGAAGAACTGGGTGACGCTGTTCGGCGTGTAGAAGCCGGGGTCGATCGCCTGGTGCTTGCCGCCGAGGTCCTGCAGGAACTGCAGGACCTCGGTGACCTCGGGCGAGGTGAACAGCGGCTTGCCGGCCTTCTCGTCGAACAGCTCACCGCCGAGCTGACGCACCATCGGCTCGATGATCAGCACGGACCAGACGTTGTTGTTCACCTCCCACTCGATCCCGTCGCGGACCCGCTTGCCGCCCTTCGTTTTCGCCATCTTGCCGGCGTACTGCGCGAGCTTCTCCCAGGTCACCGGCTCGTCCGGCAACGTCTCCGGCAGCCCTGCCTCCGCCAGGTGCTGCGGGTGGTAGAAGAGGCTGAACACCTCGTACTCCGAGAGGCCGCCGGTGAAGACCTCGTCGCCCTTGACGTACGGGTCGAGCGAGCCGGGCTCGAAGAGTGCGAGGAACTCGTCCTTCGACTCCACGCCATAGGCGGCGTAGTCGACCGGTGCGAGCACGTTGTTCTCGAGGAACTGCGGCACCAGCCAGTCACCCGCCCAGAACACGTCGGGCCCGCTGCCGCCGGCGAGGGCGGTGAAGAGCTTCTGCTCGTAGTTGGCGTGCGGCACATAGTCGTACGTGATGCGCACGCCGGGGTTCTTCTTCTGGTACTCCTTGATCAGCCGCTTGTTCACGGCGATCGCGGGATCGTACTGGTGCGTCCAGTACGTGAGGGTCACCTCGTCGGAGCTGCCGCTGCCGCAGGCCTGCAGCAGCGGCGTCACCGCACCGAGTGCGGCGCCGAGACCGACGGTGCGGACGAAACCGCGGCGCGTCGTCGTCTTCGTCAACGGGTTGGACGGGTGCTGAGGTCGAGCCACCGCTCTCACCCCTTTGCCAGGTGCCGGAGGAAGGGATCGGCTTCCGCGGACAGGCTCGTCTCCCCGCCATGGATCCGCGACGTCAGCCGCTGGTGCCAGCGCAGGTCGCGCCACATGCCGACGAACTGTGGCCCGCAGAAGTTGCTCGTCGAGACGGCCAGCCATCTGCCCGTGTCCACCGCGGTGTCGACGCCGTACTCGCAGAGCTCGTTCACCCAGCCCCAGTCGAGGCCGGGCCAGTCCTTGTAGTTCACGACCGCCCACGACTCGATCGTCACCAGCGGCTTGTTCGCGTGCCGCGACCAGTCGGCCGCGCGGTGGATGTGCACGGCGAGCCGCTGCCGCCAGTGGTCGGGATCGCTCGCGTACAGCCGCTCCCCACCCGCGGCGAGCCGCGTGTAGTGGACGGGGTCGAAGCGATCCGCGCCGAGCCCGTAACCGAGCCTCTCGTAGAAGTCACTGCACTCCGGCTGCACCATCCACAGGTGCAGCTCGAGCAGGTCGAGGCACGAGACGTCCTGCTCCTGGTAGCTCTCGAACTCGTTGCAGAAGGAGAAGCAGTAGATCAGCTCGGGATGCCGCGCGCGGAGCGCGGCGAGCGACTCCTCCATCCACGAGTGCACCTCGCCCTCGGTCCTGGAACGCACCTCGGCGTCCTCGCCCGGATAGAGAAACGGGGTCCACAGCGGGAGCGGGTACTCGTTGCACAGGTCGACGTACAACACGTGCCCGAGCAGGCCGTCCGCCGCGATGGTGTCCAGCGTGCGCGCCCAGAGCTCGGCGAGCACCTCGGGCCCGGAGATGCGGGCGCGCGCGTTGGTGGTGTCCTCGCGGAACCAGGTGGAGAGCGCGACCGCAATGCCGCGGTCGGCGCACGCCGCGATGTGACGGTCAGAGCGGTCAGGTGGGCACGAATGACAGTCGTTCGACCTGGACGTGCAGCGTGAGGCGCTGGCCCACGGTCAGCCCGGTCACGTCGCTGGCCGGACGGCGGACAGTCAGGGGCCTGTCGAGTGCACCGGTCGCCTCGACGCAGGTGACTTGCACGTGGTCACCCAGGTTGAGCACCTCCTCGACGACGCACGGCAGCCTGACATGGGGCGCATCGGTGGATTGCGTCATGGGCGCGCTCGCGGGGACGGTCAGGATGCCGTCTCGGTCATCCGGGTCGAGGAGGCACGCTACGTCGATCTGCTGCCCGAGCAGGGAGACACGGGCGGTATCGCCGTTGCGGCTCACGAGCTCCGCAGGCACGAGGTTGCAACCGCTGAAGAACGCGGCGACGAACGCCGTTGGCGGTCGCTCGTAGAGCGCGTCGGGCGCGCCGACTGCGACCATCCGGCCATCGCGCATGATGGCGACCCGGTCGGATAGGCTCAGTGCCTCCTCCTGATCATGGGTGACGTAGACGACGGTGGTCTCGAGCCGACGGTGAATGCGGCGTACTTCCTCCTCCATCTCCAGCCGCAGCGCCCGGTCCAATGCCCCGAGCGGCTCATCCATGAGTAGCAATCCGGGCCCGAACGCCAGGGCGCGGGCGAGGGCGACCCGCTGCTGCTGCCCACCGGAGAGCTCGCGCGGCAGTCGTGTCCCGAGGTGACCGAGCCGCACCAGTTCGAGCATCTCCGTCACACGTTGCGCTTGCCGTTGTTTCGACCAGCCACGCATGCGCAGGCCGTACGCGATGTTCTGCGCCACAGTCATGTGCGGGAAGAGTGCGTACTGCTGGAACACCATGCCTATGTCGCGTTTGCCAGGTGGCAGACGGGTGAGGTCGTCCCCGTCGCGCAGAATCTCACCGCGCGAGGGCGCCTCGAAGCCGGCGAGCATCTTCAGCAGCGTGGTCTTGCCCGAGCCGCTGGGACCCAGAATCGTCAGGAACTCGCCCGCGAGCACGGGCAGGTTCACTTCGGACACGGCCACGGTCGTGCCGAAGTCCTTGCCGATTCCCCGGAACTCCACGGCGACTGGCACGGTCGTCGCGTCCAGCGGGGCCGCGGCCCTCGATACGTGTGCCTTGCCGCTCGTCGGACTCATCTGCGACGCACCGCCTTCTGCCACCGGCCGGCCACCGCCATTAGACCCGCGGTGGCGACGATCAGCAGGGTCGCGGCGGCGGTGATGAGCGCGTCGACGCCGAACCGTACCGAGTCGAAGATCGCCTTCGGTAGCGTGACGAGCACTCCCCCGCCCAGGAAATTGACGAGCACCGCCTCGTCGAAGCTGCTCACGAAGCAGAAGACCAGCGACGCGCCAATCGCTGGTGCCAGCAGGCGCATCGTGATACCGGCCCATGCGCGAGCACGGGAGGCACCCAGGGACATGGCGACGTACTCGAGCTCGGGCGAGATCTGTTCCATGCTGGCGCCGAGAATGACCACGGCAAGCGGCATCGAAAGTAGCGTGTGTGCAACGACGAGGCCAACAGTCGAGCCGATCAGATCCAGGCGCGAGAACAGACCGTAAAGCGCAACGCCATACGCCGCGACCGGGATGATCAACGGAGTGACGCCGGCGACACGGAGAACCTGGCCACCCAGCATTCGGGTCCGGAAGATCGCAAAGCACGCCATCAGCGCGATCACAGTCGAGACGATCGCGGTGGCGGCAGCGATGATCGCGGATAATCTAATCGCCTCGAGCCAGTACTCCGACTGCACCAAGGCACTGTACTGGCGCCAGCCCCAGGACTTGGGAGGGAACTGGATGAAGGTCGTCCCTGAGAACGACAAGGCGATCACCAGCATCACCGGCACCAAGAGAAAGGCCACGAACACCGCCACGACGATGCGGCTCACCGATGTCGACAATCGGCTCGACAGCTGCTCACGAGGTTTCATGATCGACCCTCCCTCGAGCAAACCTGCTGATGACCGCCCCGACCGTCACGACATGGCGCGCCGGATTCGATCGGCACCGACTACGCGCATCGCGAGCGTCACGACGGCGACCGCGATGACGAGAATCGTCACCGATGCCACCCGCGCCTCGGGTTCGTTGAAGTACTTGAAGAGGTCATCTTGGATCCGACTCGCGACGAACGCCGACCGCGGACCTCCCAGCAGGATCGGTGTCACGTAGAAGCCGATGGATATCACGAAGACGACCACGGCACTCGCCACGAAGGCCGGAGTGGCAAGCGGCACGACCACCGTACGGATCGCACCCGCATGCGAGGCACCCAACCCCTCCGCGGCCCGCACCAGATCCGGGTCGATCTGCCGAAGACCCACGTAGAGCGGGAGAATGGCAAACGGCATCATCGAGTACAGGACACCGAGCACGACGGCGGTCGGCGTGTACAGCAGGTCGGTCGGCGTCTCTTCGACGAACGGCAGCAGCTTGAGCGCACCGTTCAGCGCACCCTCCCGCCCCAGTAGAAGCGTGAACGCGTAGTTCTTGACCACCACACCCATCCACATCGGCGTCAGCGTGGCGACCCACAGCATCCCGCGCACGAGCCCGGACTTTGCCGTCAGCATCGTCCAGGCCACCATCGCGCCACCGACGACGGCCAGGACCGTCACCACCAGGCTCGTCACCAGAGTCAGCAGCAGACCGCGCATCGCTGAGGGGCTGCGGAAGTACTCCACGTACGCGTCCGTGCCTCCGGTCGACGCCACTGACTCGGCCATCAGCTGCAGTACGGGATAGGCGGCGAAGACCACGAGCAAGGCCACCAGAGGGGCAGCCAACCCGAGCCCTAGCCAACCACTCGGCCACGGACGCCATACTCCTGTCCGTTGCCGCGATCCCCGTGCTTGCACATCGCCGCCAGACGGCCGGGCACCGGCGACTGGTTCCATCGGTCACCTCTTATTGCGTCGGTGAGAAACTCGCCGGGCGGAGCAGCCAGGCCACGTTGGAACGCATCTGCCTGAAGCCCATCGTCGCGTCCATGTCGATGTACTCCGGATCGGAGTAGAGCGCGTTGTACCTCTCCATGCTGTGGTAGTTGATGAGGAAGATCACCGAGTTGCTCTTCACACCGATCCCGCCATGCCAGCAGCCGATCAGGTCCACCCCGTGCTTGCAGTACAGCGGGAGCACATGGTGCTCGACCTTGTCGAGGTACTCCTGCTCGCGGCCCGGTGTGACCTCGTTGACGAAGAGGCAGGTGAATCCCGCGATCGCCGCCGCGGTGTCTCGATCATTCACCGTCGTCACCTTTCCGTGTGGTCGACCAATCCCTGCTACGTGCCGCTTCTGTCGTGAACGATGTGGCCGCCGACGACCGTGACATCCGCCGTCACGTCCTCGATCCGAGCCGGATCGCAGTTGACCGGGTCACGCCCGAAGACGGCGAGGTCCCCGAGCTTTCCGATCTCGATCGATCCCTTGGTCTGCTCCTCGAAACCGGCGAAGGCGCCATGCGCCGTGTACGTCGTGATCGCTTCGGCGACGTCGACCCGCTGACCAGGTGACAACGGCTCGCCCTTCTTGTTCCGCCGGTTGGCCATGCGGGAGATGCCGAACCATGGGTTCGTGGCGAACGGCTGCGTGCCAGCGGTATCGGAGTTTCCCGGCGGGCGAAGCCCCGCATCGATGAGCCGGCGATACGGGTAACAGTCACCAGGTCCCGTCTGCTCCGGCGCAGTGACGTGCATAAAGGCAGCGGTCGGAACCGGGATGACACCCAGCCGGCGCATCCGGTCGAGCTGGTCTGCGCGGATCCCGTGGTTCGCGATGTGCTCGATCCGGGTCCGATGCTCCCATCCCGGACTCCTGGTGACGGCCTGGGCGATCGACTCCAGCGCAAGGTCCTGGGCGGCGTCGCCGATCGCGTGCATCCACACCTGCTGTCGTGCGCGGAAGCACGCGCTCAGCAGATTCGCTAAGTCGTTGAGCGACTGGGTGAGCAGCCCCCAGCCGGCTGGTGCGTCACTGAGCTGTTCGTAGCTGTAGGCCGCCGCCTCGTCGCCATCGACGAAGACCTTCAACGCGCCCAGCCGCAGCCACTCGTCCCCAAAGCCGGTCACGAACCCGGCGTCGAGGAAGTGGTCCACGTCCGCGATCGTGGGTTGGTGTCCCGGCGCCACGATCGGATTGAGGATGATCCGGGCAGGTAGTTCTGCTTGCCGTGCCAGTAGCTGCCAGGCGTGGGTACCAGACGTGGTCGCCGGCAGTTCATGAATGGTCGTCACACCATACGGTGCGAAGGAGGTGAGGAGCTCCCGCCGCAAGTTGCGCGTCAGCCAATCCACGTCGGGATAGGGAACCGGAAAGAGATCGAAGCCCTCCTCCACCACGCCGGTTGGTTCACCGTTCTCGTCTCGCCGCACTCGACTACCCGTCGGCGGCGAGAACGTGCGGTCGATGCGTGCCTTTCGCAACGCCACGCTGTTCGCCACCAGTAGATGCATGCTCCATCTGATGAGAAGCGGTGTCGCGGGAGCTATGGCATCCAGCTCGTCCCGGTCGGGGAGATCCTGTCCGTACGTGGCCTGTCCAACCACCCAACCTGACCCGGGCTCGGCAGCGGCCCGCTTCAGCCGGTTAAGGCATTCCGCGCGACCGACCGACCGCACATCGGTCCACCAGGAGTTCGCGTACGTTCCCAGCTCGACGTGCGCATGCGCGTCGATCAGTCCAGGAAGCACCGTCCGGCCGTGCAGGTCGATGATCTCGTCGCCGCTGTGTGCCCAGCACAGCACGTCCGCGTCGCTGCCTACCGCCACGACGCGTCCGTGACGTATGGCGACCCCCTGCGCCAACCGGCCGACGCGATCGAGGGTTCGGACACGGCCACCGTGCATCACGAGCCCACGGTCGGATCGAGGGGGTGTCACTTCCCCAAGAACTCCTTCCACCGCTTGTTGATCTCGTCGTTGTTGGCCGTGAACCAGTCGATGTTCGGCGTCACGAGCTGGTCCACGTGGCTCGGGTGTTCAGGCAGGTATCGGGCGGTCTCGGCTGGCAGCTGATCGAGCGCTTTCGGGTTCGCGACCCCGTAACTGACGGCCTTGGCCCATTGGGCCTCCGCGGCTGGGTGACTCGCGTAGTACTCGAGATACGCGAACGCGGCCTTCTTGTTGGGCGCATCCTTGACCACCACGGTGTACGCCGGTCCGTAGAAGGCGCCCTTCCACACCACGTCGAGCTGGAGGCCCTCATCGATGAGTTGTTTGGCGCGGCCGTTCCACACGACACCCATCACCGCCTGGCCCGACCGCAGTGCCTGCTGCGACTCATCGCCGGAGCTCCACCAGACCTTCACGGACGGCTTGATCTTCTCCAGCAACGCGAACGCGCGGTCGACGTCGGCGTCCGTCGGGTTCTCCGGGACACGGCCGGAGGCGGCCCACGCGGTGTACAGGTTGTCTATCGGCGCGTTGTACATCATCCGCGGTCCCGGAAAACGCTGCGTATCGAAGAAATCGGCAAGCGACTTCGGGCACGACCTGGCCTTCTGTCGATTGCAGCCCAACACGTTAGCGATACTCGACTGCATCACCCCGTAGTCGAGGACCATGTCTTCGCTCGTCGACTTCTGCAATCTCGTTCGAACATCGCCCGGGAGCGTCTCGAGCAGGCCACGCTTGGCCATCAGCGCGGCGGTAGGGCCGTCCAGGGAGTCGATGACGTCCCAGCGCACCTTGCCAGCCTTGCGCTGTGCCGCCACCTGCGCCAGATGTTCGCCCGGCGCGTCGACGATCTGGATGTCAACCCCAGATTCCTTCCCGAACGGCTGGGCCAGGGACTGCCGCGTCGCCTCACTGAACGAGCCACCCCAGCTCGAGATGACAAGCTTTCCCCCCAGCTCGGCGCCCGACTCCGAACGCGGACCTTCCGGGCCACACGCCGCGAGAACAAGACCAATCGCAACGAAAAACGCGGTAAGGCGCCTACGTAACATGAGCACCTCCACAGCCAGTCACGACGCCCCGCTCGCCACCGATCGTGAACGGGTCGTTCGCATGGAGTAAACAGTGCGATGATTCGACTGTACGCTCTGTTTGACACGGCTACAAGAGCAGACGAGGGAAGACAAGTGGTCGCGCCAGCCCATGACGTAACCGGCCATGCCGAACACCAGGAGCTCGGCGACCGCATCCGGGCATTTCGACGACTTCGCCGCATGTCACTGCGCGCGGCCGCGACCCGGGCAGGCGTCAGTCCGAGCTTTCTGAGCCAGCTGGAACGTGGTCACACAAGCGGGAGCATCGGCTCCCTCCGCCGCATCGCCCAGGCCCTTGGCATCAGCATCGCGGACCTGTTCCACGACGACCGACCCGTAGCGCCGCGCGTCCTCCGCCGCGCCGACCGCCCCTGGCTCGACAGCGAACCCGGCTCTCGCAAGTACCTCATCACTCAGCGACCCCTGGAACACCTCGAGGCCTACATCGGCGAACTCGAACCCGGATCGTCGACCGGCGAGAACCCGTACACCCACGGTGACTCGCAAGAGGTCTTCCTCGTGATACGCGGCGCCGTCACGCTCCGGCTCGGCGACAGCACCCACGTACTCGACACCGGCGACAGCATCGAGTACCGCAGCTCCGTTGCCCACCGCGTCGAGAACCACACCGACGCAACGGCCGAGGTGCTGTGGATCTGCAGCCCACCCAGCCCCGACGAAGACTAGGCTGCGGCGCCGTCGCGATTTCTGCGCCGCCGCAGCATGCACGGGGTGGCTGCTCACTCGGCGATGTGCAGGGTGTGGTCGAAGCGCGTCAACGACTCCGGTCCATCGGAGCCGCAGAGCACGGTCTCGCCCATCTTCATGCCGAAGCCTTCGTCGGGGAGAGCGAGGTTGGGTTCGACGGTGAACGACATCCCCGGGGCCAGCGTGTGCTCGTCCCCCGCGACCAGCGTCATCGGTTCCAGCCAGCCGGGTGAGTACGCCACACCGAGGCTGGAGCCGATGCGGTGGCAGCGCCGGCGCACGAGGTCCAGCTCTGCGAGGACCGCGTCGTCCGGAGCCGGTGCGGGCGCACCGGCGGTCGCTGCCGCGATCGCCGCGTCGGTTGCGTGTTCCAGGCAGGCTGCCACCTCACGGACCCGGCCGGAGGGGCGCCCAACCACCGCCGTGCGCATGGCGCCCAACCACCGCCGTGCGCATGAGGACCGTGGTGACCTGGCCCGGAACTCCCGAAGCTGTTCCGAGCCGCAAGGTAGGCAGCCAAACGCTCAGCCAGTTGTGGCGGAGGCCGAGCCTCGTTGCAGCGTGCGGTACACCGTCGGCCTGGACACGGAGAACAGCTCGGTGAGGTCGGCGATCGTGTAGTCGCCGCTGGCGTGGCTCACCCAGACGGCGATCTCGCGGATCTGGCGGGCGTTCGGGCTGAAGCCGCATCAGGTGGACTCGTGGAAGCTGTCCACCGACCCGTTCTTCGTCGACAAGGTCAAAGACGTCGTCGGCCTGTATCTCAGCCGACCGGAGGGCGCGCTGGTGCTGTGCGTGGACGAGAAAGTCCCAGATCCAGGCGTTGGACCGGACCGCGCCGGTGCTGCCGATGATGCCCGCGGCCCCGGCCCGGCAAACCCATGACTACCTGCGCGCGGGAACCACCAGCCTGTTCGCGGCCCTGGAGATCGCCACCGGCAAGGTCATCACCTCGACCTACCGCACACACCGCGCCATCGAGTTCCGCAAGTTCCTGGCCCAGATCGACGCCGAGGTCCCCGCCGAGTTCGACGTGCACCTGGTGCTGGACAACCCACAAGGCACCGACCGTCAAGAACTGGCTGCTCGCCCACCCCCGGTTCCAGCTGCACTTCACCCCCACCTACTCCTCCTGGCTGAACATCGTCGAACGCTGGTTCGCCGAGATCACCCGCCGCATGATCCGCCGCGGCACCTACCGCAGCGTCACCGAACTCGAGACCGCCCTCCGCGCCTGGATCGAGGACTGGAACACCAACCGCGACCGTTCATCTGGACCAAGACCGCCGACGAGAGCCTCGACACCATCGCCACCTATCTTCACCGAATTAACGACTCAGCACACTACTTCGTCAATGTCGAACGCTATTTGGTCGATCGCGGCGTCCATGCCGCCATGAGCATTGACCACCACATCGCGCACCTTTAACCTCGGTATCGACAGTAACGAAAGGTGTTCGTCAATGTCGAACACACTGCGGCGGGTGAAGAGTGTCAGCAATGCATTGCGCCTGCTCACCCAGCTGGCCGGTAGTCCGGAGGGACTCGGAGTGTCCGAGTTGGCTGCCCGGCTCGAGCTCGGCAGAAGCACCGTGCACCTGCTGCTGGCCACCTTGTCGGACCACGGGTTCGTGGAGCGCCTGGACGCCGGGAATTACCGGCTGGGCATCGCCGCCTTCGAGATCGGCTCCGCGGTGCCGGACAGCTCCCGCTTCGGCGGTGCGTTGGCGGCCCCGATGCGGCAGCTCGCGGACCTTTCCGGTGAGGCGGTATCGCTTGCCATTCACCGGGGCAGGAACGCGATCATCGTGCAGCGCTTCGAGAGTGCCAGCATCCTGCGTGCCGAGATCAGGATCGGCACCAGGATGCCGGTGCATAGCTGCGGTTCCGGCAAGATCTTCCTCGCCGAACTGGCCCGCGACGAGCTCGACGCGCTGTTTCCCGCAGACACGCTGCCCGCGGTCACCAAGTACACGATCCGCCGGAAGTCCGCGCTGCTGCGGGAGCTCGCCGAGGTCAAGCGGCACGGATACGCGACGACCGATGAGGAGTACGCCGACGAGGTTCGGGGTATCGCGACCGGGGTCCGAGACCGGCACGGTCGCGTCGTCGCGGCGCTGAGCATCGCGGGCCCGATCCCGCGCTTCCGGCCTTCCGAATGGCTGGACGAGCTCACCAAGACAGCTGACCGAATGTCCCCGATTCCCGCGGTCGGTGTCGCGGGTGGATAGACGCGGCTTGCGCACCACCACCCACCACCTGGCCTGCCAAGGAGTACCACTATGAACTGGTTCACCGACGCGCTCCCGTTGCTGTTGCTCGGGATTCTGCAGATGGCGCTGGCATTCGCCATCGGAACGTACCTGCTGCGTACCCGACGTGAGCGGGGTGATCGCCCATGAACACCGTCATCACCGGTTGCGTCGCCGTGTTCGCCGTCATCGTCGCGTTCTCCGCGTGGCACGGCTACCGCAAAACCGATAACTCGGCGGACTTCGTTGTCGCGGGCAGATCCGCACCATGGTGGTTGATCACCGGCTCGCTGATCGCGTCCACGGTGTCCGGTGCGACGTTCTTCGGCTTGATCAGCTCGTATTACCGCACGGGTTTCTCCGTGCATTGGATCCCGCTCGGCGTAGCGTTCTCGTGGCTGCTGATCTGTTTCGCGGTCGGTCCCCGGCTGCGCAGATACGGACGATTCACGATCCCCGAATACCTCGCGGACCGGTTCAACTCACCCGGGCTGCGCGCCGTGTTCTCCGCGATCACGGTGCTCTGGATGGTGTTCCTGCTGGCGACGGTTCTGGTGCAAGGTGGCCTGCTGTTCGGTTCCTTGTGGGGCTGGAACTACGGCACAGCCGTGATCGTGATCACCGCCGTGGTCATCCTCTACACGTTCTTCGGCGGGCAGAAAGCCGTGCTGTACACCGACTTCGTGCAAGCGGCCGCGTTCTTGCTCGCCGTGGCGGTGGTGGTGCCGATCACGATCAGCGCCGCGGGCGGCTGGGGTGAGATCACCAGCACGCTCTCCGCGGAACAGCCGGGTTACTTCGGCATCACAGGTGGAGCGCTGAGCGTGCTGAACGTCGCGGCGCTGTTCTTCGTGTGGTTCCTCGGTTACCTTGGCCATCCCGGTTTTCTCACCCGGTTCTACGCCGCGCGCAGCGAGCGGGACGTGATCAAGACGGGCATCGCGGTGTCGGCCGTGTACCTGCCGTTCTGGGCGCTGATCGGCCTTGCCGGCGTGGCGACCAGGAAGCTCTACCCGAACATCGCGGACACCGAGACGGTGTGGGTCCAGTTCGTCGCCGAGCAGACACCCGCCATCATCGCGGGAATCCTGTTCGCGGCCATTCTCGGTGCGATCCTGTCCTCAGCGGACACGTGGTTGCTCACCGCCGCCTCGTCCGGTACGCACGACCTGCTGCGCAAGGTCACGCGCACGGAGTGGACGGACAGGCAACTGCTGAGCCGCACCAAGTACCTGGTCGTGCTGCTCGGGCTCGCCGCTCTGCCCTTCGGCCTGTGGCGCCCCACGTACATCACCGACATGATGACGATCGCCTACACCGTTGCCGGCGCCTCCGGCGGCGTACTGATCCTGTTCAGCCTGTACTGGCGGCGGACCACCCGCCAGGCCGCGTGGTCCGGGCTCGTCTTCGGCGCGGTGTCCGCGGTGACCGGTCGCGTCGTCCAGGCCATGGGACTCACGCCCGAGTGGTTCGACCCGATCCTGCCCACGCTGCTGGGTACCGCGCTGCTCATCGTCGGGGTGTCACTGCTAACCCCCGCCGACGCGGCGGCGACGTCCGCGTTCGACCGGCTGCGCACGCCGCGGCCGGCGACCACAGCAACCCGTACGGAGGCCGTATGACCATGAGCGCCGGTGTCGACGTAGGGGGCACCTTCACCGACGTCACGATCACCGATTCGGCGACAGGTCAGGTCACCGTCGCGAAGGTGCTCAGCACGATCAACCAGGCCGACGGCCTCGTGCACGGGTTGCGCGAGGCGGCCACCTCGCTCGCGGAGCTCGACACCGTGGTGCACGGCACGACGGTCGCGACGAACGCCGTCGTCGAACGGCGTGGGCCGAGGGTCGCGCTCGTCACGACGGCCGGGTTCCGCGACGTGCTCGAGCTGCGGCGACGAGACCGGCCACACACCTACGGTCTGACCGGCGGCTACCGGCCGTTGACTCCGCGCGCGCACTGCTTCGAAGCCGTCGAGCGGATCGCGGCCGACGGCACGGTGCTGGTACCGCTCGAATCACCCGCGATCGACGAACTCGCCGAGCGGATCGAGGCCGGTGGTTTCGAGGCCGCCGCCGTGTGCCTGCTCAACTCGTACGCCAACGCCGAGCACGAACGGATGCTCGGCTCGACATTGCGGGAACGGCTACCCTCCGTGCCGGTCTCGCTGTCGCACGAGCTGGCCGCGGAGGCCGGCGAGTTCGAGCGAGCGTCCACCGTGACGGTCAACGCCTACGTGCAGCCCATGATGCGGGGCTACCTGACCAGCGTCCGCGAGCAGTTGAGTGCGGGCGGGTTTGCCCACGAGGTGCAGGTGATGCAGTCCTCCGGCGGGCTGATGCCGGTGTCGAGGGCGATCCGCGAGCCCGCGCGGACGGTGCTCTCCGGACCCGCGGCCGGCACCGTGGCCGCCGCGGCCATCGCGGCCGCCGCCGGCCACCCCGACGTCATCTCCGCCGACATGGGGGGCACGTCGTTCGACGTCGCGCTGATCCCCGGCGGCGCCCCCGCGGTGAGCACACTGACCCAGCTCGGCTTCGGGATCCCGCTCAAGCTGCCCATGGTCGATATCCACACCATCGGTGCCGGCGGCGGTTCGATCACGACCGTGGACCGTGGCGGGGTGCTCCAGGTGGGGCCGCGCAGCGCGGGCGCGAACCCCGGCCCGGCGTGCTACGTCCTCGGCGGCGAGGAGCCCACGGTCACCGACGCGAACCTGGTGCTCGGCCGGCTGCCACGCGAGGCGTCGCTGGGCACCGAAGCGGAGCTGCGGCTGGACGACAAGGCCGCGGAGCACGCGATCCGCGAGCACGTCGGCGAGCCGCTCGGCCTGAATCCCGAGCAGGCCGCACTGTCCATCATCGCCGTGGCCAACGCGAAAATGGCCGGCGCGATCCGCAACGTCTCCGTGGACGCCGGCGCCGACCCGCGCAAGTTCGCGCTGGTCGGTTTCGGTGGCGCGGGCCCGCTGCACGCCGTAGAGCTGGCCAGGGAGATCGGCTGCGCGCATGTCGTGCTGCCGCCCCGTCCAGGACTGGCCTGTGCGCTCGGTTGCCTCGTCGCCGACGCGCGCGTGGACCTCACGCACCCGGTCGAAGACGTGGTGGACCGGGTCGACCCTGCCGCGATCGAGCAGGTGCTCGTCGGACACACGGCGCGCGGCACCGGACAGCTGCACGCGGAAGGCCTCCCCGGGGACGAACTCGCCGTCGCGCATTGGGCCGAGATGAGCTACCAGAAGCAGTTGCACACGGTACCTGTCGAGCTGGGCGACCACGCGGAGGGCTGGACCACGCAGCGGCTCACCGCCGCGTTCGTGGACGCCTACCGCGCCTACTACGGCGGGTCGCTGCGCTCGGCGCCGGTACGGCTCGTAAACCTGCGCACCACGGTGACCGCGCGCCGCGAGCGGCCACCGCTGAACGTGCCAGACGACACCAGCCGCACTCCGGGACGGCGACGCGTCGTGTTCGACAGCGGCGCGTTCGATACGACGGTGCTCGGCCGCGGCGCACTCGCCGAAGGCGACATCGTGGACGGCCCGCTCGTGATCGAACAGTCCGACACGACGATACTCATCCCGCCAGGAGCACGCGTGCACGCGCATCCCTCTGGCTCGCTCGTCGTGGAGGTGCACGCGTGACCACAGTAGATCCGACCACACTCGCTGTCGTGCGGGGACGTCTCGAACAGCTCGTGGACGAGATGGACACGGTGTTCGAGCGGATGGCGTTCTCGCCGGTGATCTCGGACGCACTAGACCGGGCGAATGGCGTGTACCGGCCCGGCACTGGAAGCATGATCGTGCAGGGGGAGCGGGGGCTGCCGATCTTCGTCGGCGCCATGCAGTTCGCCGTGCGCGCGGTCGCTCGCCACATCGATGATCCCGCCGAGGGCGACGTGTACCTGCTCAACGACCCGTATCTCGGCGGTACCCACATCATGGACGTCAAGATGGTGCGGCCGTTCTTCCACGAGGGCCGACTGCTGTGCTACCTCGCCAACACCGGGCACTGGCCGGACATCGGCGGCCGGGTACCCGGCGGGTTCGCTGCGCAGGCGTCCGATGTGTACCAGGAAGGGCTGAGGCTGCCACCAGTGCGGATCGTCGCGGGTGGGGAGATACGGCGGGACATCGTCGACATCCTCAAGTACAACAGCCGTATCCCAGAAGACATCGACGGCGACATCGACGCGCAGGTGTCCGCCCTGGGCGTAGGGGAGCGGCGGCTCTCGGAGCTGATCGCGGAATACGGTGCCGACGTCATCGAGCGGTGCTGGGACGAGCTCGAGGCGCGGGCGGCGCGGGAGATGCGTTCGTACCTCGCGGAGTTGCCGGACGGCGACTACGAGTTCACCGAAGTGATGGACAACGACGGCCTCGTCGACGAGCCGCTCGAGATCCGAGTGCGGGCGACCGTGCGCGGCGACGGGCTCACCATCGACTTCAGCGGCAGCTCGGCGCCGTGCCTCGGCCCGATGAACAGCGTGGAGGCGGCCACCGTGTCGTCGGCAGTAGTGGCGATCAAGCACATCTTCCCGGACGTCGCCCTCAACAGCGGCATCTTCGAGCCATTACACTTCGGGATCCCGGATGACACATTCCTCAACGCCGCGGTACCCCGGCCGGTGGCAGGCTGCGCGGCGGAGACCTCGCAACGCATCATCACGGCAGTACTGGGCGCGCTGGCGAAGGCCGCGCCGGAGCGGGTGCCGGCCGGCAGCTGCGCCACGATCAACAACCTCTCCATGGGAGGGCAGGACGACGCGGGCAACCCGTATGTGATGTACGTGTTCCTCGGCGGCGGATACGGAGGGAACCGCGCCGGCGACGGACTTTCCAACGGGTGCAGCCTGATGTCCAGCGCACGCACCCAGTCGATCGAGGTGACCGAGCAGCGCTATCCACTGCGGTTCGAGCGCTACAGCCTGCGCGACGACTCGGCCGGTGCCGGCCGCTACCGCGGCGGCTTCGGAGTGGACTACGAGTTCATGTTCACGGGCACCACGGCACGTATCTCGCTGTTGGGTGATCAGGCCCGCACCGCGCCGCGCGGGGTCGCAGGCGGGCGACCGGGCAGCACCGCCTCGCCGTACTTCGTACTCGGCGGCCGCGAGGTCGTGCTGCCGATGCGGTCGAAGGGCGAGAACGTCGAGCTGCGCCACGGCGACCGGGTGCGGTTGCGCACACCGGGCGGCGGTGGTTGGGGACCACCCAGCGAACGTCCCGAGGAGGAGCTCGCCGCCGACCTGGCCGGTGGTTACCTCACCGAGCAGGAGATCGCGCGCGACTACCGCGGGCGGCCGTCATGACCGGCCGCCTGTTCCCCGTCACCCCGGCCGAACTGCCGCTGGTCACCCGCGGCGCTGGCGTCTACCTGCATGCCGCGGACGGCACACGGTACTTGGACGGCAGCTCGGGTGCCGTCGCAGCCAACCTCGGCCACGGCGACGAGCGGATCACCGCCGCGCTCACCGAGCAGGCCCGGTCGGTGGCCTTCGCGCACCGCACCCAGTTCCGGTCCCAATCCGCCGAGCTGCTGGCAGAGCTGGTCGGCCGACGCGCACCCGGCGGGCTCACCTGGTCGATATTCAGCAGCAGCGGCTCGGACGCGAACGAGCTGGCGCTACGCATCGCGCTGTCCTACGCGGCTGCCCGCGGGCACACCGACAAGGTCAACTTCGTGTCCCGCGTGCTCAGCTACCACGGCTCCACCCTCGGAGCGCTGTCGCTCACCGGGCAGCTTCGCCGCCGTGCCGGCGTCGAGCCACTCCTGCATGGCTTCCCGCGGCTGCACGCGGACGATCCGTTCACACCGTCGGTGGAATCACTGCGTGCCGAGCTGGACGGGCTCGACCCCACCCGGCTTGCCGGCGTGGTGACCGAACCAGTCGGCGGCGCGTCCAGCGGCGCGCTGGTGCCCCCGCCCGGCTATCACGAGCTGCTGCGCGACTGGTGCGACGAACACGACGTGCTGTGGATCGCCGACGAGGTGATGAGCGGCTTCGGGCGGACCGGCCGTTGGTTCGCAGTGCAGCATTGGGGTGCCGTTCCCGACCTGCTCGTGTTCGGCAAAGGAATCAGCGGTGGCTACGGACCGCTCGCGGGCGTCGTCGTCACCGGTGCCGTCGCTGACGCTGTCCTCGCGCGGCAAGGCTACGTCGACTTCGGTCACACCTACAGCAACAATCCACTCACCACCGCTGTCGGTGTCGCGGTAATCCGCGAGATGGAACGACGCGAACTCGTCACGCACGCACACGACATGGGCCGGCGGCTGGCGACGGCGTTGCAGTCGCTAGCCGAGCGACACCGCATCGTGTGGCACTCCCGGGGACTCGGACTGCTGCACGCGCTGGAGCTGGGAGACAAGGAAGCCACCCGGCCGTGGCCCGCCGACCTCCAACTCACACAGCGGCTGCTCACTGCAGCACGCGAAGTAGGGCTGCTGCTCTACCCTGCGGTACAGGGCGCCAGAAACGGCGCCGGCGACGGCGTTCTCGTCGCTCCACCGCTGATCATCTCGCCGGCCGAACTCGACGAGCTGGTGGACAAACTGGACGCGGCGCTGTCCCGTGTCGGTCATCCCCGTCGTGAGTCTCCAGTGTCGTGAGGCAGAGATTCGTCGGCAGTAGAGGGCGGCGGCGTCGGGCGAGCCCCTCCACGAACACCTCAACGGCACCCGCAGAAAGGATCGTGCTCTCGTGACCACCATCTGCGACTCGGTCGCGGACGCAGTGGCCGAGATCGACCACGGGTCGACGGTCCTCGTCAGCGGGTTCGGGATGGCCGGCATTCCGGCCCAGCTCATTGACGCGCTCCTGGACCAAGGCGCCGCGAACCTGACCATCGTGTCCAACAACGCGGGCAACGGGGACACCGGTTTGGCAGCCCTGCTGGCCAAGGGACGGGTGCGCAAGGTCATCTGCTCGTTCCCGCGGCAACACGACTCGTGGGTCTTCGACGGGCTCTACCGGGCCGGCAAGGTCGAACTGGAGGTGGTCCCCCAGGGCACCCTGGCGGAGCGGATACGGGCAGCCGGAGCGGGCATCGGCGCCTTCTACACTCCCACCGGCGTCGGCACCCTGCTTGCCGAGCGGAAGGAGGTCCGCGAGCTCGACGGCCGGCTGCACGTCCTGGAGCACCCGCTGCCCGGCGACGTCGCGCTCGTCGGCGCGTACGTTGCCGACCGGATGGGCAACGTTGTCTACCGCAAGACCGCCCGCAACTTCGGCCCGGTGATGGCAACCGCCGCACGCACGACGATCGTGCAGGTGGACCGGGTGGTCGACACCGGCCGGCTCGACCCGGAGACGATCGTCACGCCGTCGATCTTCATCGACCGGGTCGTGGCCGTGGGACCACCGGCATGAGCCTTACCAAGGACGAGATGGCGGCCGCCGTGGCTCGGGACATCCCGGCGGGGTCGTTCGTGAACCTCGGTATCGGGCAGCCCACCCTGGTCGCGGACCACCTCGAGCCGGGATCCGAGGTCGTGCTGCACACCGAGAACGGCATGCTGAACATGGGCCGCCCCGCCGTCGGAGACGAGGTTGATCCCGACCTGGTCAACGCGGGCAAGATCCCCGTGACGGAGCTGCCCGGCTGCTCCTACATCCATCACGCCGACTCGTTCGCGATCATGCGCGGCGGTCACCTGGATGTGTGCGTCCTGGGGGCCTTCCAGGTCTCCGCGACCGGGGACCTGGCGAACTGGCACACCGGCACCCCGGACGCGATCCCGGCGGTGGGCGGGGCAATGGACCTGGCGAGCGGGGCCCGGCGCGTGTTCGTGATGATGACCCTACTGACGAAGGACGGCACGCCGAAGCTCGTGCCCGAGTGCACCTACCCGCTCACCGGGGTCCGCTGCGTCGACCGCGTCTACACGGACCTCGCCACCTTCGAGATCAGGGCCGACGGGGTCCATGTGCTGACCACGTACGGGTCGACGTACGCCGATCTCGTCCGCCTGCTCGACGTACCGCTGCTCGACGCCAGACGTTGTCCCGACTAAACCACTCACGAAACGGTGACCACTGATCCTCGCTTCGCTCCTTGCTACGAGTCATTCATCGGTGAATTCGTGGAGGCGAGTCGAGTCGCGGCGTGTTTACCGTGCGATGGGCAACGTCGGGCGATGCAACTCGTTGGTTTGCTAGCGCGGATTTCCGCGCAGCTGGTTCGGGGCAACGTGTCGGCCAAGTAGCAGTCGGTGCCTGGGCTCGATGCCCCAGGTCTGGCAGGGCGTTTCCGTCGGTAGCGGGCTGGGTCACTGTCGGTGAAGTGCTCTGGTCTAGCTG
>WHTA01000075.1 GCA_009379825.1 Streptosporangiales bacterium | reverse complement strand
GAGCGTGACCGAGGGTACGGTCACCCGCTGGCTGAAGCAGGAAGGCGACCAGGTCCAGGCGGACGAGCCCCTGCTCGAGGTCTCCACGGACAAGGTCGACACCGAGATCCCAGCCCCCAGCTCGGGCACCCTGCTCCAGATCAAGGTCGGCGAGGACGAGACCGTCAACGTCGGCGCCGAGCTCGCCACCATCGGCGCCGCCGGCGCGGCACCGGCACCCGCAGCGCCCCCGGCGGCCGAGCCGCCGCAGGCCGCGCCAGCACCGCAGCAGCCGGCCCAGCCGGAGCCCGCGGCACCGGCCGAGCCCGCGCCACAGCCGCAGGCCGCGGCCCCGCCCCCACCGGCTGCGCCGCAGGCACCGCCGGCTCCGTCCGCCCCACCGGCGAGCGCGCCGCGGCCAGCCGACTCCGGCGACGCCGGGGACCGCCCGTACCTGACGCCGCTGGTGCGCAAGCTCGCCGCGGAGCACGGCGTGGACGTGAACGCGCTGCAGGGCTCCGGCGTCGGCGGCCGGATCCGGAAGCAGGACGTGCTGGACACCGCCAAGCGGCAGCAGGCCGCGGCGAGGCAGCCGGCAGCGAGCGCGCCGGCGCCGAGCCCGGCCGCCCAGCGGGCACCGTCGCCGGAGGCCGAGCAGCTGCGCGGCACCACTCAGAAGATGTCCAGGCTGCGGTCCATCCTGGCCAAGCGGATGGTCGAGTCGCTGCACATCGCGGCCCAGCTGACCACCGTGGTGGAGGCCGACGTCACGAGGATCGCGCGGCTGCGGCAGCGGGCGAAGGCCGACTTCCTCGCGCGCGAGGGCGTGAAGCTGTCGTTCATGCCGTTCTTCGCGCTGGCTACGGTGGAGGCGCTGAAGCAGCACCCGCTGCTGAACGCGACCATCGACACCGAGAAGGGCGAGATCACCTACTACGACGTCGAGCACCTCGGCATCGCCGTCGACACCGAGCGTGGGCTGATCTCCGCCACCGCGCACAACGCAGGCGACCTGAACCTGCCTGGCCTGGCGAAGAAGGTCACCGACCTGGCCGACCGCACGCGCGCGAACAAGGTGTCGCCGGACGAGCTCGGCGGTGCGACGTTCACGCTCAGCAACACCGGCAGCCGCGGTGCCCTCCTCGACACGCCGATCATCGTGCAGCCGCAGATGGGCATCCTCGGCACCGGCTCGGTAGTGAAGCGTCCGGTCGTCATCGACGACCCGGAGATCGGTGAGACGATCGCGATCCGCCACATGGTGTACCTCGCGCTCACCTACGACCACCGGCTGGTCGACGGCGCCGACGCCGCGCGCTTCCTGAACACCATCAAGGACCGGCTGGAGGAGGGCAGGTTCGAGGCCGACCTCGGCCTGGACTGACGCCCAACGACCACGATATGCGCATCGCCGTCACCGGCTCGAGTGGGCTGGTAGGCACCGCCCTCGGTCACGTACTCGAGGCCGACGGGCACGAGGTGGTGCGGTTGGTGCGCCGACCCCCGCATGCCGTCGAGGAGGTGCGGTGGGACCCGGCCGCGGGTGAGCTGGACCTCCGCGAGCTCGGGCCCGTCGACGCAGCGGTGAACCTCGCCGGTGCCGGCATCGGCGACCACCGCTGGTCGGCGGCGTACAAACGGACGCTGGTAGAGAGCCGTACGGCCGCCACCGGCACGCTGGCCACGGCGCTGGCCGGGTTCGACCCGCCGCCGCGGGTGCTGCTCTCCGCGTCCGGCGTGGGCGCGTACGGCCCCACCACGCGCGCCGTCGACGAGGACGAGCCGCGTGGCACCGGCTTCGTCCCCGACATGTGCCGCGCCTGGGAGGCCGCTACGGAACCGGCCCGGCTGGCCGGCGTGCGGGTCTGCCACCTGCGGTTCGGCATCGTGCTGTCGCGCCGCGGGGGCGCGCTGGCGAAGCTGCTGCCGTTGTTCCGTCTCGGCCTCGGCGGCCGGCTCGGCTCCGGTGAGCAGTACTGGAGCTGGGTGGCGCTGGCCGACGTCGTCCGCGCGGTGCGGTTCCTCCTCGACCACGAGCTGCGCGGGCCAGTGAACGTCACCTCGCCGTACCCTGTGACCAACGCGGAGTTCACCAGGGCGCTGGGCGCAACCCTCCGCCGCCCCACCCCGGCGGTGGCGCCTGCGTTCGCGTTACGGGCGGCCCTCGGCGAGTACGCCGGCGAGGTGCTCGGCAGCCAGCAGGCAGTGCCGCGCCGACTGCTCGACGCCGGCTTCCGGTTCCGCTACCCAACCGTCCGCGAGGCACTCGACGCCGCCGTCCGCGGCTACTGAGCCGTCGGCAGGACCAACGAGCCGGCACCGTCGAAGGTGAGGTCGGTCGGGTCGCCAAGCACCTCGACGTCGGTGCCGCATTCTGCGGCGCTGCGCTCGGACAGCCACAGCTCGCCGAGGTGCAGGGTGTCCGCGATCACCGCGGCACGTACGTCGGCGAACCGCTGCGGCTTCATCGCCTGCCATACGGCGTCGAAGACCGCGCGGTCGTCGGGCAGCGTCATCGGCACCGCGCCGCGGATCGGGCTGCCGCTGGTGAGGCAGTTCAGGTACGTCGCCGCGCGGTCGATGCGGTCGGCGAGCCGCTGGGTGGTGAAGTCGGCCAGCCCTACGCCGGTCGCGTTGCCGTGCGACTCCTCGGTCAGGTCGAGCACGGCGAGGTACTGGATGCTCGGCCGCGGCGGCTCCGGCAGGCCCTCGATGCGCAGCCGGCCGATGACGTTGGTGTCCATCCCGGTGCCGCTGATGTTCTTGCCCATCTCCCGCACCACGCAGAGGTCCAGCCGGTCCACCGGCAGGTACGGCATCAGCGCACGCGCCGTCTCCAGCAGCGCCGTCTCCCGCTCCGCGATCTCGGCGGCCGGCATCGCCTCGACCTGCGCCGGCTGCTCGTTGGCGTTCTCCAGCACGGCCAGCCCGCCGAGCACCGGCAGCCGGTCGAGCACCACGGCGGCGATCGACTCGATGGCCTGCTCCATCGACTGCCAGCCCAGCCGGTGCACCATGGTCGCGCCGCGCGCCCGCCCCATGCCGACGGCCAGCATCTTCAACAGACCGCTCTCGTGGCTGCCGTGGAACGAGGTGTGCGGCTTCACCCGGTTCACCACGAGCACGGCGTCGGCTGCCGCCGCCTCGCTGGCCACCAACACCGGCAGACCGGCGATCGGCGTGACCGTACGGCCCAGCACCGTGACGTCGTCGGAGCACACCACCTCGGCCCCGACCGCCTCCGCGGTGACCCCGAGGCTGTCGAGCAACGCACGCTGGCCGTCGGCGGTGCCACCCCCGTGACTCCCCATCGCCGTGAACAGGAACGGCTCATGCCCGGCGTCCCGCAACGCCCCCACAACGGCGCGGTAGATCTCAGGCGCCCGCACGACGCCCCTGCTACCCGCGGTGACCGCGACCCGCGACCCCGGCGCCAGCCCGGCACCACTCACCACCTGGTCGACCTGCTTGCGCACCGTCTCGATGAGATCCACGACCGCGGGCGCGGAGAACCGTTGCCGCACGCGGCACAGCCGCAACCGGTCACTCGTCATGCCCCCATTGTCCGCCACCACAGTCACCGATGCCGCCAGATCCACGCGATGCACCACCCACCATCGATCCGGTCCAGGCTCACCCGCCGAGTACGGTCACCGCGACCAGCCCGCCACCACAGTCACCGGTGCCGCCGGATCGACGCGATGCGCCATTGGTCGGCGACGCGGTCCAGGGTTACCTGCCAGGTACGGTCACCGCGGCCGGGCTGGTGGCGTACGCCGCCGTCGCGGTCTACGACCCGGTATGGGCGCAGCTGGTCGGTGACCGTGAGCACCGCATGCGATGTCGACGCCGTGACGGTACGGACCTCGCCGATGCGCAACCGCAGGCCCTGTACCCGCACGCCCAGCCGCCGGTACGAGCGCAGCACGTGCAGGTCCGCGGCCAGCGCGGCCGATCCCGGGACGTAGACCGTGCGCAGCGCGGCGGCGTCCGCGGTCGCGAACGCCACGGCACGGCGGCGGTCCAGGCCGGTCAGCGTGTCGTGCCAGCGCGGCGGCACGTCGCCGTGGGCCGAAGGCACCGGCGACGGCGGCCGGTCGGCCACCGGGCCCGACCGCCCCGCGTCCACCCAGCCGAGCACCACGACGACGGCGACCACGAGCACGACCACCACCGCCCCGAGACCGCGGCGGCCCAGCACCACCCGGTGCCAGGCCGGCGCACGTACCGGACGCGGCACGACACCACCGGGCGCCGGTGCCGGCGCGAGCTCCCCGCCACCGACCGCGCTACCCACCCGCACCGGCTCCGGCCGGCACGCGGTCAGCACCTTGACCACCAACGCCTTCGCGTCCACCCCACCTGCGTGAGCCTCCTGCAGCACCTCGACGAGCCGCTGCGGTGGATAAGGCCCCAGCAGCTCGAGCCCGAGCCGCGCCAACGCCCGTACGTCGGCATCGGCATCGCCATCGCCATCGCCATCGGCAAAGGCAAAGGCGGTGCGGCGAGCGGCGGGCGAACCCAGCCTGGGACGGCAGGCCGCATCGAGCACGATGGCCGCCGGCGCGACCGCGCCGTGCACCTGCCTCGCGGCGTGCATGCCGGCCAGCTCCCCGCCGACCGCGGCCACGACCGTCACGACCTCGCCGGGCCGCAGCGCCGGCCGGCCGGCGAGCACGGTGTCCAACCTGGTTGCCTGCATCGGGTCAGCGTGCCCGAGCCGCCGCCCGCCCGCAGAGGTTGTCCACAGGCCAAGCGATGGGGCTACGACACCACGTGCGCCACCACGCCGGCGAACGTCGCGATCCCGGTCAGGGTCAGCATCGTCCACGCCACCAGCCGGAACCGTCTGCGGTGCACGGGCAGCTCGTCGCGTACGGCGAACACCCGCGCCGGCCACATCCGCCACGACACCACGCAGAACACGCCGGCCGCCGCGAGCAACGCGACGCCGGAGACGGCGACCGCCACCCACCACACCGGGCTCCGCTGCGCGGTGAGGAACACCAGCGCCACCCCGGAGGCAGCGAGCACGGCGATCAGGCCGAGCACCTTCCACCGCGCCCCTGAACCGAGGACGACGAGCAGCTCCTCCGCGTCGTCGCCCAGCGTCCGCTCCACCCGCGGCTGCACCACCGCCAGGCTGTACGCCATCGCGCCGAACCAGACCGCCGCGGCGAACACGTGGATCGCAGTGACGGCAACGGTTACGAGCGCCACGCGTCCTCCGCTCTCCCGGTGGCGAGTGCCCGTGCCTCGTCGAGCAGCCGCTGCGTCTCCACCGCGTCGCGGGGGTCGACGGGCAGCGGGGTGCCCTCCGTCAACGCACGGTGGACGTCGGCGTAGAACTGCGGCCAGGCACCGGGTTCAGGCGCGACCGGCAGCCAACTGCCGCCGGTGGCCAGCCATCCCCAGCCGTCCGAGTCCTCGATACCGTACGCCGCATGGCTGGGGCGCAACCCCGCGCGCAGCTGCTCCTCCTGGTTGTCCACGTCGTATACGACGAAGGTCGCCGCGGTGCCCACCACACGCAGCCGCGGCCCCGGCGCGCCGAACATCGCGCCGACGGAGAGGTGCGACTGCTCCTGGTTCCCGTGCGCCAGCACGACGAACGCGAAGTCGTCCGACACCCCGCCACGGACGCTCCTGACGTCGGCGTGCACCACCTCGGCAGGACCGAACAGGTGCAGCGCCTGGTCGACCAGGTGGCTGCCCAGGTCGAGCAGCACGCCACCACCGCGGTCGGCCGGGGTCACGTCCCGCCAGCGGTCGCTGCGCACCTGCGGCTGCCAGCGCTCGAACCGCGACTCGTACCTGAGCACCTGCCCGAGCGCGCCCTCGGCGAGGAGCCTGCGCAACGTCAGCTGGTCGGAGTCGAGCCGCCGGTTCTGGAACACGGTCAACGGCACGCTCTTCGCCTCCGCCGCGGCGACCAGCTCCGCCGCCGACGCCGCGTCGACGGCGAACGGCTTGTCCACCACGACGGCCAGCCCGGCCTCGATCGCGCGCTTGGCCAGCGGCAGGTGGCTCTCGGTCGGCGTCGCGATGACCACGAGGTCGTGGTCGGCGGCCCGCTGCCACAGCTGGTCCACCCGGTCGAACACCAGCACACCGGGGCACGCCTGCCTGACCTGCCGCTGCCGCTCCTGGTTCGACGTGACCACGGAGACCAGCCGCAGGCCCTCGTGCGCCTGGATCAACGGCGCGTGGAAGACGCGTCCGGCCAGCCCGTAGCCGACGACGGCTACACGGATCTCGTCCATGGCGGCACGCTATACCGAAGCCGGGCCAGGCAAGATGAGTGCATGACCAACCCGGCTGGGAAGGGACACCCATGACAGTGCATCCCGTCGCCCTCCCGCGCTCCGCTCCTCGCTCACCTACGGCGGTCTGGCGCGTGCCGGGTTACTTCCTCGCTACGATGCTCACGCGGGAGGTCTCCTCATGACGGACCGTCGGCCGATCGAGTGTTGGCTGATCGACATGGACGGCGTGCTGGTCCAGGAAGACGTCCCCGTACCTGGCGCGCAGGACTTCCTGAGCGGCCTGCAGGCGTCGGGCAAGCGCTACCTGGTCCTCACCAACAACTCGATCTACACCCCGCGCGACCTGCGCGCCCGGCTGCTCAACGCCGGCATCGACGTACCGCTCGACCGGGTATGGACGTCGGCGCTGGCCACCGCGGCGTTCCTCGACACGCAGCGCCCCGGCGGCACCGCACACGTGGTCGGCGAGGCCGGTCTCACCACGGCACTGCACGACATCGGCTACGTGCTGACGGACAACGACCCCGACTACGTGGTGCTCGGCGAGACCCGCACGTACAGCTTCGAGGCAATCACGCGTGCGATCCGGCTGATCGCGTCGGGCTCCAGGTTCATCGCCACCAACCCGGACGCCACCGGCCCGAGCCACGAGGGGGTGCTGCCCGCCACCGGCGCCGTCGCCGCGCTCATCACCAAGGCGACCGGTGTCGCCCCGTACTTCGTCGGCAAACCGAACTCGCTGATGATGCGCAGCGCACTCAACGCCGTCGAGGCCACAGCGAGACCACGGCCATGGTCGGTGACCGGATGGACACGGACGTCATCGCTGGCATCGAGGCCGGCCTGGAGACCATCCTTGTGCTGTCCGGTCTGACGAGCCGGGCGGCGGTCGAGCGTTACCCGTACCGCCCCAACCGAGTGGTCGAGTCGATCGCCGAGCTGGTCGACGAGATCTGACGAAGGAAGACCGTGTCCACGAGAACCCGCATCCCTCCGGCGACAATCACGCAGCGCCGCGAACCCCTCACCAGCGGCAGGGTTTAGGGTCGGCGTCGTGACGAGCTTCCAGGTCGGTCCCGACGCGTTCCTTGTCGACGGTAGGCCGTTTCGCGTCATCAGTGGTGCAATGCACTACTTTCGGACACTTCCCGAGCAGCATGCGGCGCGGTTGGAGCTGCTCCGCGCGATGGGCCTCAACACCATCGAGACCTACGTGGCGTGGAACGTGCACGAGCCGGTGCCAGGCCGGTACCTGTGGGGCGGGCTGGCCGGCATCGAGAACTTCCTCGACCTGGTCGCCGAGTCGGGCATGTACGCCATCGTCCGCCCGGGCCCGTACATCTGTGCGGAATGGGACAACGGCGGCCTGCCCGGCTGGCTGCTGCGCGAGCAGTCGACCCGCATCCGGAGCTACGACTCGACGTACCTTTCCGCCGTCGACCGCTGGTTCGACCAGCTGATCCCGCGCATCGCACAGCGTCAGGTCCACCGCGGCGGCAACGTCATCATGGTGCAGGTCGAGAACGAGTACGGCTCGTACGGCACCGACCGCGCGTACCTCGAACACCTGGTCACCGGGATGCGCGCGCGTGGCATCGAGGTGCCGATGTTCACCAGCGACGGCGCCGCCGACGCGAACCTCACCGCCGGCTCGCTGCCCGACGTGCTCGCCACGGTGAACTTCGGCAGCGCACCGAAGGACGCGTTCGCCACCCTGCGCCGGCACCAGCAGGACGGGCCGCTGATGTGCGCGGAGTACTGGAACGGCTGGTTCGACCACTGGGGTGAGCCGCACCACACCCGGTCGGCCGAGGACGCCGCCGAGACCCTCGGCGAGATCCTCGAGCTCGGCGCGTCGGTCAACATCTACATGGCGCACGGCGGCACCAACTTCGGCTTCTGGGCCGGCGCCAACAACACCAAGGGCGAGCTCGAACCCACCGTCACGTCGTACGACTACGACGCACCGCTGGACGAGGCGGGCCGGCCGACGGAGAAGTACTGGGCGTTCCGCGAGGTGATCGGGCGCTACACCGCGCTGCCCGCGGAACCGCCGGCGACGCCGCACCCGATCCTGCCGCCGACCGAGCTGTCGGTGGACGGTTTCCTCCCCGTACGTACGGGTCTGGAGCTGATGGCCCGGGAACCGAAGAGCGCGTCGCGGCCGCTCACCTTCGAGGAGCTGGGCCTCGGCGGCGGCGTGGTCAAGTACCGCACGGTGCTCCGCGGCCCGCGACCGGCGGCGCCGCTGTCGTTCGACGGGCTCTGTGACATCGCCCACGTGTGGGTGGACGACCAGTTCAAGGGCGTCATGTCCGGCACCGAGGAGATACCGCTCGAGGTGCCGGCCGACGGCGTGCAGCTGGAGATCATGGTGAGCGCGTACGGCCGTACGAACTTCGGTCCGCGCGTCGGCGACCGCAAGGGCATCACCGGCGGCGTACTGCACGGCAACGCGTACATCCACGGCTGGGAGTCGACCCCGGTGCCGCTCGACGCGCTGCCGGTCATCGACTTCGACGCCCCGCCCGCCGCGGCCGACGGGAGCGTCGGCCCTGGCCTGTGGCGGGCCATGCTCCCCGTCGACGAGCCGGCGGACGGCTTCCTCGCACTTCCCGGCTGGGAGACCGGGTTCGCCTGGGTGAACGGCTTCTGCCTGGGTCGGTACGACGTCGCCAGCGGCCCGCAGCAGACCCTGTACCTGCCGTGGCCGCTGCTGCGCGCAGGCAACAACGAGGTCGCCGTGCTCGAGCTCGGCGCCGCCGTCTCCGCCACGCTGGAGATCCACGCCGAACCGGACCTCGGCCCCGTCCCCAAGTGACGGCGCGTCCGCGCCACCGGGCAACGGGTTTGGCCGAGAGCTAACCTGTGGGGGTGACTACCGACCTGAGGTTCATCCGGCTCGGCTTCGGCGCCGACGCAGTGCGGTACGAGACCGCGTGGGACATCCAGCGCAGCACCCATGAAGCGGTGACCGGCGGCGCGCAACCCGACACCTGCCTGCTGCTCGAGCACCAGGCCGTCTACACCGCCGGCAAACGCACCCAGGTGTTCGAACGGCCGAACGACGGCACGCCGGTGGTGGACGTCGACCGCGGCGGCCGCATCACCTGGCACGGTCCCGGCCAGCTGACCGGCTACCCGATCGTCCACCTCAGCGACCCGGTGGACGTGGTCGCGTACGTCCGTGCGGTCGAGGAGATGCTGATCCGGGTCTGCGCCGACCTCGGCGTTGCCGGCACCCGGGTGGAGGGTCGCAGCGGCGTCTGGTTCCCCGCCGACGCGACCCGCCAGGACCGCAAGGTCGGCGCCATCGGCATCAGGGTCGCGCAGGGCGTCACCATGCACGGCTTCGCGCTGAACTGTGACAACTCGCTCGACCCGTACCACCAGATCGTGCCGTGCGGCCTGACCGACGTCGGCACGACCACGCTCTCCGCCGAGCTCGGCCGGCAGGTGCCCGTGGCCGAGGTCCTGCCGCTGGTCGAGAAGCACCTCACCGAGGTGCTCGGCTACCCCGGATACGAGCTGGCCGACAACGTTATGGTGGCGACATGAGCGATCTCAACGGTGGCACGGCCCCGAACGGGCGCAAGCTGCTCCGGCTCGAGGTGCGCAACGCGCAGACGCCGATCGAGCGCAAGCCGCCGTGGATCAAAGTGAAGGTGCGCTCCGGCCCCGAGTACACCCAGCTCAAGAAGCTGGTCCGCGACGAGGGCCTGCACACGGTGTGCGAGGAGGCCGGCTGCCCGAACATCTTCGAGTGTTGGGAGGACCGCGAGGCCACCTTCCTCATCGGCGGCAACGAGTGCACCAGGCGCTGCGACTTCTGCCAGATCGAGACCGGCAAGCCGGACCCGCTCGACGGCGACGAGCCGCGCCGGGTCGCCGAGTCTGTCGTCACCATGGGCCTGCGCTACGCCACGGTCACCGGCGTCTGCCGTGACGACCAGCCCGACCTCGGCGCGTGGCTGTACGCGGAGACCGTCCGCCAGATCCACGAGCAGATCCCCGGCTGCGGCGTCGAGCTGCTCATCCCCGACTTCAACGCGCAGCCGGAGCCGCTGGCCGAGGTGTTCGGGTCACGTCCCGAGGTGCTCGCGCACAACGTGGAGACCGTGCCGCGGATCTTCCGCAGGATCCGGCCTGGCTTCCGGTTCGAGCGCTCGCTCGAGGTGATCACGAGGGCACGCGACGCCGGCCTGGTCACCAAGTCGAACCTCATCCTCGGCATGGGTGAGGAGCGCGCGGAGATCTCAGAGACCATGCAGCTGCTCTACGACGCCGGCTGCGAGCTGTTGACCATCACGCAGTACCTGCGGCCGTCGCAGCGGCACCACCCGGTGACCCGGTGGGTGGAGCCGGCAGAGTTCGAGGAGCTGGGCGCGGAGGCCGACGAGATCGGCTTCGCCGGCGTGATGAGCGGGCCGCTCGTACGCTCCTCGTACCGTGCCGGCCGGCTGTACCGGCAGGCGCTGGAGGCCCGCGCGATCACCCCGGCCACCAGCTGAGCCCGGACGGACGCCCGACAAGACGCTGAGGCGAGTTGCCTCGTATCCTCTCGGGTATGGCCAAGAACCCAGACCAACCGAAGCGCCTGCAGCAGATCAAGCGGTCCGCCCAGTTCCTCTGGCAGAAGAACAAGCGCGGCTACCTGTGGATCGCGCTCGGCTTCCTTGGCCCGATCGCCATCGCCCTCGCGCTCGGCTACCTGCTCGACTACCTGATCTACGCGATCTTCCTCGGCGTACTCACCGGGTTCACGGTGGCCATGTTCATCTTCGGCCAGCTGGTGCAGAAGACCGCGTACTCGAACATCGAGGGCCAGACCGGTGCCGCCGCCGCGGTGCTCGAGGGGCTGCGCGGCGACTGGCAGGTCACGCCCGCCGTCGCCGTCAACAAGGACCAGGACGTCGTGCACCGTGCGGTCGGCCGTCCCGGTGTGGTGCTGGTCGCCGAGGGTTCCTCACCGCGGCTGGCGAAGCTGGTCGCCGCGGAGAAGAAGAAGGTCTCCAGGGTCGCGTTCGACACCCCGATCTACGACCTGAAGTGCGGCACCGGCGAGGACGACATCCCGCTGCGGAAGCTGCAGTCGCGCATGCTCAAGCTGCCGCGCAACCTGACCAAGAGTGAGGTCTCTGAGGTCAAGCGTCGGATGCGTGCGCTCGGCACCTCTCCGCTGCCGATGCCGAAGGGGCCGATGCCCAAGGGCGTCCGGCAGAAGATGCCGAAGATGCCGAAGTCCGCAGGCTGACGGAGTTCGCCGGATCCCTTCTCCCGTAACGGATTTGGTTACGGAGAGTAGTTTCATAACGGATGCACACATCTTGCTGCGTCGAGCTGCATTCGCAGCCCTAACGGCGTAGAGTCACCTCCTGTGCACACACAGCCATTTCTGGTCGCCTGTCGTGGCAGGCTGTGTATGGCACATACCGCCCCAGCGCACCCCCGACCCCCGCGCACCCTGCCCTAGTTGCCTGCCCTCCGGCTGCCACCGCCAGGTGTGGCCGCCGGCACCTGTGCCGCCACGGCGGCCCGACCACGGGAAGGAGGACCGGACGTGACCGTCGTCCGTTCGCACGCCGCCGGCACCGGCCCGGCGACCGGCCCTTCCCCCACCGACCTGGTCCAGCACGTCGGCCGGCTGCTCGCCGACCGCCCTGCGGACGCCGCGAGCTGGCGGCTGGCCGACCGCGAGTTCTGGTGCGCAGCAACGCCTGTCGGCACGTCGGTACCCGCGCAGGGCTGGAAGATCCACGTGTCGGCGACGCCCACGTCCGCGGCCGGGGTGCTCACCCGCGCCGTTCCCGTACTGCGGGAGCACGGCACCGCGTTCAAGTTCACCCGCGACGTCGCCGGCGTGCGCTGGCTGACCGGACGCGACTGCGACCGCGCACTCGCCGGCAAGTTCCTCACCGTCTACCCCGCCGACGACGACACGTTCGTCGCGGTCATCGAGCGGCTGCACGACGCCGTCGGCGACCTGCCGGCGCCGCGCATCCTCTCCGACCGGCCGTACGCACCCGGCAGCAGCGTGCACTACCGCTACGGCGGCTTCTCCGGCGCCGGCGAGCTGGACGCCGACGGCGTCTACCGCTACCTGCTGTTCCGCCCCGACGGCAGCACCGTGGAGGACCGGCGGTCGGCCTGGTTCGACGTGCCGGACTGGGCGCCGTGCCCGCTCGACCCGCCGCCGCAGGCCGAGGCGGCCGGCGGGGTGCTGCTCGGCGACCGCTACGCCGTGCGGGTCGCGTTCCGCCACTCCGCGAAGGGCGGCGTGTACCTGGCCACCGACACCCGCGAAGGCGGCGAGGTGGTGGTGAAGCACGCCCGCGCGTACACCGAGCTCGACGGCTCCGGCCGGGACGCCCGCGACCTGCTGCGCAACGAGAACAGGGCGCTGCGTGCACTCGCCGACCTGGCGCCGGTGCCGCGGTCGCTCGGCGTGTTCGAGCAGGACGGTGACGTCTTCCTCGCCGAGGAGCGCCTCGCCGGCACTCCCCTGCGGTCCTGGGTGCACCACGCGAGCCGTGCCGATGCCGGCGTGCCGCTGGCCGCCGCGTGGCCGGTGGCGGCGGCCCTCGCGACCGCCGTCCGGGCCGTGCACGGTGCGGGCTACGCGCTGCGCGACCTCAGCCCGAGCAACGTGCTCGTCACCGCCGACCACGCCGTACAGCTGGTGGACCTGGAGCTGGCCACCCCGTTCGGCGACTCCGCCAGGCGCTCCGGCACCCCCGCGTACCAGGCGCCAGAACACCGCACCGGCGGCGAACGCGCACCGGCCACGGCGGCCGAGGACCTCTACAGCCTCGGCGGCCTGCTCTTCCTGCTCGCCACCGGCTGCGACCCGCTGCTGCCGGACGACGAGCCGCGCGGCGTCCGTACGGAGGCGCGGCTGGCGAGCTGGCTGGACCTGGTCGCCACGGCCGGCGGCACGGCGGCCGCGCTGCGGCCGGTCGCGCACGGGCTGCTCACCGACGAGCCGCAGCAGCGCTGGCACCTGGACCGGGTGACGGAGTTCCTCGCGGCACCGCCGGCCGGGCGGCCGGTCACCCGCGCCCGGGGCGCGACGGTCACGCCGCAACGGCTGCTCGCCGACGGCGTCGACCACCTGCTCGCCACCCACACCCCCGGCCGGTCACGGCTGTGGCCGAGCGGCGCGTTCGGCCGGCAGACCGACGCGGGCAACGTGCAGCACGGCGCGGCGGGGGTGCTCGCCGCGCTGACCAGGGTCGCGCCGCACGCCGACGTCCTCGACGTCGTACGGTCCACCGCCCACTGGCTGCTCGCCCGGCGGCCGGCGGACGCGCCGCTGCCCGGGCTGTACTTCGGCCGGGCGGGAGTCGCGTGGGCGGTCGCCGACGCCGGCGTCCTGCTTGCCGACGCCGAGCTGGTCGGGGCCGCGGCGGACCACGTACGCGAGCTGCCGCTCGAGTGGCCGAACCCGGACGTCGCGCACGGCCTCGCCGGCGCCTGCCTGGCCCATCAGCACCTCGCCGCGGTCACCGACGACGCCGGGCTGCGCGAGCGTGCCGACCACTACGCGGACGCGCTCCTCCAGCGGGCGGCCGAGGACGAGCACGGGCCGTACTGGCAGATCCCCGCGGGCTTCGACTCCCGGTTGGAAGGCGCCAGGCACCACGGGTTCGCGCACGGCACCGCGGGTATCGGCTACGCGCTGCTCGCCAACGGCAGGGACGCCGACTTCGAGCTCGCCGTGCGGGCCGGCGACGCCCTGTGCCGGGTGGCCGAGGTCGACGAGCACGGCGCCGCCTGGTGGCCGGTGGGTCCGGCCGAGCCGACCAAGCTGCCGCACTGGTGCAGCGGCTCCTCCGGGGTGGGCAGCTTCCTGCTCAGGCTCTACGCGCGCACCGGCGAGCAGCGGTTCGCCGACCTCGCGCGGGCGGCGGCGGTCGCCGTCCACCGCGCGCGCTGGCAGTCGTCGCCGGTCGCCTGCCACGGCCTGGCCGGCGACGGCGAGTTCCTGCTCGACGCGGCGGAGCTCCTCGTCGACCCGACCTACCACGAATGGGCGGCCGACCTGGCCGACTGCCTCGCCGTCCGGCACTGCACCAGGGCGGGCCGGCTCGTCGTCGCCGACGAGACCGGGCACGAGGTGGTCGCCGACTTCCAGGTCGGGCTCGCCGGGGTGCTGTCGTTCCTGGCGCGGCTGCTGCACGGCGGCCCCCGCCCGTTCCTGGTCGACCACGCCGACGAAGAGGTGCCCCGATGTTGAGCCGTACGAGCTTCCGCTTCTCGGCGCGCGGCACCCAGGTGGCGTGCCTCACCGCACCGCGCCCAGGCGACTGGCGGGTGGAGACCTGGTCGCTGCCGTCGGCGGCCACCGGCGGCGTCCTCCTCGACGACCTCCAGGTGCGCGGCCCGAACAGCCAGGTGCTCCCGACGGACGCCGGCCGCGTCCTGCTGTGCCAGCCGCTCGGCACCGACGCCGGCGGGCACGACCTCACCCTCGGCGCGCCGGCCGAGCCAGCCCGCGCGCTTGCGACGGTGCCCACGCTCGGCCTGCGGGTGCTGGAGCACCCCGACCCCGACGTGCTCGCGATGGCCGTCAGCACGGCGAGCACGCCCGAGCTGACCTCGACGGTCTGGGTGGTGCGCGACACGATCCCCATCATGGAGCCGGTGTGCACGGTCGCCGGCCTGCTCGCCGGCGGCTGCTGGCTGGACCTCGACGGCCGCAGGCTCGGCCTGAACCAGGTGCACCAGGGCAAGCTCGTCGCGGTCGTGATCGACCTCGCCGACGGCACGGTCATACCGCTGTGGCCGGACCACCCGGACGTCCGGTTGTTGTTCGCCTGCCCGGGTTCCGGCCGGCTGGTGGCCGGCGACGAGAGTGGCGCGCTCGGCTGCGCCGAGCCGGACGGCCGCATGCACTGGTCGGCGCGGCTCGACGGCACCCGCGGCGCGTTCCCGCTGGCCGCCGACCCCACCGGCGAGCAGCTGGCGGTGCGTATCGACTACGGCGCGCGCTCCGGGCTCGCCCTCTACGCGCCGGCGAGCGACCAGGTCACGGAGCTGCAGCTACCGGCGGGGACCGTCGGTGCCACCGCGTCCTGGGTCGGCGACACGCTGCGGATCCCGTTCGCCGACGGCGAGCAGCCGGCCACGGTGGTCGCGCTGCGGCCGAGCCACACGCCCGCGGCGGCGCAGCAGCCGGTGCCGGACCGCGCGAGCGACGGGCTGCAGCTGGAGAGCTTCAGCGGCCCGTCCGGCCCGATCGAGGCCGTGGTGCACGGCGACTGGCGTACCGCGGGCAACGTGGTGGTTGCGCTGCACGGCGGGCCGGACTCGTCCTGGCGGCTCGACCACGGGCCGCTGCTGCTCGGGCTGGCCGGCGAGGACACGGCGGTGGTCGGGGTGAACCCGCGCGGCAGCCACGGCTACCGCGGTGCCCACGAGGCGCTGCACGCCGGCTGGGGCAACGCGGACCTCGCCGACGTGCTCGCCGTCACCGCGCACATCACCGAGCAGCGCGACACCACGGTGCAGCTGTTCGGGGTGAGCTACGGCGCGTTCCTCGCCACGCTCGCGCTCGCCGCGGCACCCACGGCGTGGGCACGGGCCGCCGTCGTCGCCCCGTTCCTCTCCGGGCCGCGGCTCTACGCCGACGGCGGTACACGCGTACGCGCCCTGCTCGAGCGGCTTGGCGGCACGACGACGCACCGCGACGAGCTCGGGCCGCGCGACTTGGCCCACGTCGCTGGGCAGGTGCGCACCCCGCTGCTGCTGATGCACGGCGCGGCCGACGACGTGGTGCCGGTGGCGCACTCCAGAGAGCTCGCCGACCAGCTGCGCGCGGCCGGCACACCGGTGGAGTACGTGGAGCTCGCCGACGCCGCGCACGACCCGTTCGCCGGTGCCGCCGCGGAGGCGGCGCTGGCCAGGATCAGAGACTTCCTCGCAGATGCGCCGCAAGGCCTTCCTGCGGGGCAGGACGCCGCCGTGGAACCCCGTGGCGGCACGGAACTCGCGCTCGAGAGGAGGTGAAGAAACATGAAGGAGCTCACCTTGGACGTGGCGGCGCTCGAGCGTCTGCCCGAGGTGGAGTCCGTGGAGCTCGGCTGCGGCTGCGGGCTGGCTACCTGTGTCGTCAGCTGCCTTTCCACGGGCGGCGTCGCCGTCGATGCAAGCGTCGACGTCGAGGTCTGACAGAGGCAAGGGGTCGGCCGCGCCAAACGACGCGGCCGACGAAGGACGTGGTGCGAGAGCAGTTACCGGCTGCTCTCGCACCCGTCACGCAGTTCTATTGTGCGTGCAGGAGTGACCGGACGGATGACTGCGACACCGGTTGGCACCGATCGGTTGCTCGCCGTCACGCTTCGTGCTCAGCCGGGCTGGTTCGCCACCGCCGTGCTCGCGGGGCTGTGTTCCGCCGCCGGCGCGCTCGTCCTCCCGGCCGCGATGGGGCGGGCGCTCGACGCCGCCCTCGCCGGCGGCCACGGGCTGGTGCCCGCGCTCACGCTCCTCGCGATCGTCATCGCCGTCGGCACGCTCGCCGACGTGCTCGGCCAGATCGCCGGCACCGCCGGCGTCGCCGGCACCACCGCGTGGCTGCGTCGCCGCATCCTAGGCAACCTGCTCGGCCTCGGGCTGCCAGGACAGCAGCAGTACCCGGCCGGGGACGCGGTCACCCGGCTGATCGCGGGCGCCGGCTCGACCGGCCGGATCGTCTCGCTGGTGCTCACCGCCGTACGCACGGCGGTGACGGCGCTCGCCGCGCTCGTGCTGCTCTTCCTGCTCGACTGGACGCTGCCGGTGACGCTGCTCGGGGGCCTGCTGGTCAGCGTGGCGCTGCTCCGCCCGTTCACCCGGCAGGCGACGAGCGCGTTCGAGGAGTACCAGACCGTGCAGGGCCGCATCGCCAGCCGGCTGGTGGATGCGCTCGCCGGGCTGCGCACCATCCGCGCGAGCGGCACCGTGGACCGCGAGGTCGACCGGGTGCTCGAGCCGCTGCCCGAGCTGCGGTCGGTGGGCGTGCACACCTGGCTGCTGCAGCGTCGCCTCGCGTGGTCGTTCGGGCTGCTGATCAGGCTGCTGCAGCTCGCGGTGCTGGCCGCCGCCGGCTGGGCGGTCAGCGCCGGCCGGCTCTCCCCCGGCGACCTGGTCGCGGCCGTCGGCTACGCGGGCATCGCATTGCAGGCCATCGAGCAGATCGACCTGTTCGTCGAGCTGGTGCAGGTGCGCGCGGGCGCCGCCCGGGTGCGGCCGCTGACCGGCACGCCCCAGGCCGCCGTACCGCGGGCCAGGTCGGAGCACGGGATCGGTGACGTGGAGATCCGCGACGTCACCGTACGGCTGGGCGACCGGACGGTGCTCGACGGCTGCTCGCTACGGCTGCCTGCCGGCACCACCACGGCGGTGGTCGGCGGGAGCGGCGCGGGCAAGTCGGTGCTCGTCGGCCTGCTCGGCCGGCTGTACCAGCCGGACGCCGGTCAGGTGCTCATCGACGGCCAGCCGGTCGCCCACCTCCCGGACACCGACCTGCGCCGGCTGGTCGGGTACGCGTTCGAGCGGCCTGCCCTTGTCGGTGCGACCCTCGCGGACGCGGTCGGTTACGGCCTGCCGGCGCAACCGCCCGCGACCGAGGTACCCGCCGTCACGACCGCCGCACAGACCGCCCTGGTGGACGGCGTCGTCGCGAAGCTCCCGCACGGCTACCTGACGCAGGTGCGGGAGGCGCCGCTGTCCGGCGGCGAGCGGCAGCGGGTCGGCATCGCCAGGCTGGTCGCGATGCGGCCGGCGATCCTGGTGCTGGACGACGCGACGTCCAGCCTGGACACCGCCACCGAGGTAGAGCTGCAGGCCGCGCTTGCCCGTACGCTGCCTGGCCGGACGAAACTGGTCGTCACCCACCGCGCCCGCAGCGCCGCGCAGGCCGACCAGGTGGCGTGGCTGGTCGGCGGCCGGGTCCGCGCGCTCGGCAGGCACGCCGAGCTGTGGCGCGACGCCGACTACCGCGCACTGTTCACCGGCGGCGCGGAGGCGGCGCGATGAGGGCCGGCCTGCGTCTCCTCCTGGACGGGCTGCGTGGGCAGCGGCGGCCGCTGCTGTGGCTGCTGGTCTGGTCGGTGGTCGAGGCGGTGCCGGCGCTGCTGACCGGGAAGTTCCTCGCGCTCGCGCTCGACCGCGGGTTCCTGGCCGGCGAGCCGGCCGTCGGCTTCGGCTGGCTCGGCGGCCTGGTCGCCGCGGCCGGCGTCGCGGCCGTCGCCACCCGGCTGGTCTACCCGCAACTCGCCGCCGTGGTGGAGCCGCTGCGCGACACCCTCGTGCACGTGGTGGTGGACGCGAGCCTGCGGGTGCCGCTGCACGAGGCGAACCCGGCCGCCGTCGCCCGGGTGACCGGCCAGGTGGAGACCACCCGCAGGCTTGTGTCGGCGCTGCTGCGTACCGCGCGCCAGGTGACGCTGGCCATCGTCGCCACCGTCGTCGGCACCACGGTGCTCGCGCCTGCCCTGACCCTCGTCGTCGCGCCGCCGCTGGTGCTCGCGCTGACGCTGTTCGGTCTGCTGCTGCCGCGGCTGGTCGACCGGCAGCGCGCCGTCGTACTCGCCGACGAGGCCGTGGCGCGGGAGGCGACCGGCGTGCTGCACGGTCTACGCGACGTGCTTGCGTGCCAGGCCAAGCGCCGCGCGACCCGTACCGTCGAGACGGCCATCAACCAGCAGGCGGCAGCCGGCAAGGCGCTCGCCCGGGTGTCGTCGCTGCGCATCCTCGTGGTCGCGCTCGGCGTACAGCTGCCGCTCGTGGCGGTCATCGCGTCCGGCCCGCTGTTCGTGCGGGAGGGCTGGGTCACCACAGGCGCGCTGGTCGCCGCGGCCGGCTACCTGACGGTGACGCTGGCGCCGGCCATGCAGGCCCTCGTACAGGTCGCCGGGGCGTGGGGCCTGCAGCTGGCGGTGGTGCTCGCCCGGCTGGCCGAGACCGCACAGGCCGGCAGCGCCACCGAGACCGCGACGCTGCCGGTCGGCACCAGCCGCGCGCCGCTGACCCGCACGGTGGCCGCACACGACCTCACGTTCGCGTACGGCCCGCACTCCACGCCCGTGCTCAACGGGCTGGACCTGCGGGTCCGCGGCGAGGAGCACCTCGCCATCGTCGGCCCCAGCGGGGTCGGCAAGTCCACCCTCGCCGACCTGCTCGCCGGGCTGCTGATCCCCGCGCACGGCGAGGTGCGCGTCGGCGACCGCGACCTGCGCGCGCTGTCACCTGAGCAGCTGCACCGGCTGGTGACGCTCATCCCGCAGGAGTCGTACGTCTTCGGCGGCACGGTGCGCGAGAACCTCGCCTACCTCGAGCCCGAGGTCCAGGACTGGCAGCTGCGCCGGGTCGTCGAGGAGCTCGGGGTGCCCACGCTGATCGACCGGCTCGGCGGGCTGGACGCGACCCTGCAGCCCACCACCCTGGGCAGCGGGGAACGGCAGCTGGTGGCGCTGGTGCGCGCGTACGCCAGCCCGGCGGAGGTGATCGTGCTCGACGAGGCCACCTGCCACCTCGACCCGGCGACCGAGGAGAGCGTCGAGCGGGCGTTCAGCCGCAGGTACGGCACCCTCGTGGTGATCGCGCACCGGATCAGCTCCGCACTGCGCGCCGACCGCATCCTCGTCCTGGACGGCGACAGCGCAACCGTCGGCACGCACGCGGACCTGCTGGCGCGCTCCGCGCTGTACAAGGAGCTGGTCGGCTACTGGACCACCCCGGACGCCGACCCCACCGACCACACCGCCGCGCCGGTGGCGGCCGCGCCGTAGCTACGGGCGGCCGGCCTCCAGATAGGTCCGCTACTGGACCACCCCGGACGCCGACCCCGCCGTCGCGCCGTAGCTACGGGCGGCCGGCCTCCAGATACACTGTCTCCCCCGCCCGCCGCGCGGCGAAGCAGGCGAGGATCCGCGACGCGGTGCGTGCGGACGCCAGCGACCGCACGTCGTCGCGGTCGACCCACCGCCACGACTTGAGCTCGTCGTCCGGCAGCCGGATCGCCGCCGTCTCGTGCTCCGCGAGCGGGCCACCGTCGAAGATCAGCATCAGGCCCTCGGTGCGCGGCGGCTCGGTGGGCACCCAGTCGACGCCGAGCAGCCCGCCGACCGGCCGGTCAAGGCCGAGCTCCTCGCGTACCTCACGGCGGCACCCGGCCCGCGGCGACTCCTCGGGCTCCACGACACCGCCTGGGATGTCCCAGACGTCCTTGTAGACCGGCTCCACCAGGAGCACCCGGTCACGGCTGTCGACGAACAGCGCACCGGCGGCGATCCGCTTCGTCGGCAACGAGGCGTACAGCGCAGCGATGTCGTCGTCGGGCGTCACGTCGAGGCAATCTACCGGTCGTCAGATCCGCACCGTCATGGTGTTCGCCGCGCGGTCGTGCATCCCCCGCAGATCGCGGTCCATGATCAGCGCGGGGATGAAGATGCACAGCAGCAGGGTGCGGACGGCCGCCCACGGCACCCCGGGCGGCGTGCCGTCCACGCGGACGACCTTGATACCCAGCAGCCGGTGCCCGAAGGTGAAGCCGAGCGTGCCGACCAGCAGGATGTGCTCGAGCGCGAACACGCCGAGCGTCGCCCACGGCCCGCCCTGCAGCAGGCCGTACCCGATCGCGCTGCACATCACCCAGTCGATCATCAGTCCGACGAGCCGGCGGAACAGGCCGGGGACCGACCCGCTGCCCTCCTTCGACAGCCCGAACCGCGACCCCGGGTAGTCGTCGTCGGACGACGGCTCGTCCGCCGAGTACGGGCCGCTCAGCCATGACCCCAGGGTCCGTCGGTCCATGTCACCCAGCCTAGCCTCCCGCGGGAGGCTAGGCTGTCCAGCAGGCAACGGCGCCGCACCGCAGCTGGCCGGGAAAGCCCGCTCGAGATGTCCGTAACATCGCCGAAACAATCGGGACATGCCGGGGAAACGGCGTCTGGCTACCGTGGCAGCCGACCAATGAGATGGGCGACAAGGAGCGGTAATGTTCGAAAGCCAGGAGGACCTGTCGCGGTACATCCGCGACGAGGGGGTTCAGTTCGTCGATGTGCGCTTCTCCGACCTGTTCGGAGTGATGCAGCACTTCGCCGTGCCCGTCTCGAATTTCGACGACTCCGTGTTCTCCGACGGTCTGATGTTCGACGGTTCGTCGATCCGTGGCTTCCAGGAGATCCACGAGTCCGACATGGCGTTGCGGCCAGACGTGGCCAGCGCGTTCCCGGACCCGTTCCGCACGGAGAAGACCCTCAACCTGCACTTCAACGTGCACGACCCGCTCACCGGCGAGCCGTACAGCCGGGACCCGCGTAACGTCGCGAAGAAGGCCGAGACCTACCTCACCAGCACCGGCATCGCGGACACCGCGTTCTTCGCACCCGAGGCGGAGTTCTACGTCTTCGACGACGTCCGCTACGAGACCAAGCAGAACTCCGGCTACTACGAGATCGACTCGATCGCCGGTGCCTGGAACACCGCGCGGCGCGAGGAGCCGGGCAACCGCGGGTACAAGCCGCGCTACAAGGGCGGCTACTTCCCGGTGCCCCCGGTGGACCACTACGCCGACCTGCGCGCCGAGATGGTCATGGAGCTGGAGAAGGTCGGCATCCTCGTCGAGCGCGCGCACCACGAGGTGGGCACCGCCGGCCAGGCCGAGATCAACTTCCAGTTCAGCTCCTTGCTGCAGGAAGCCGACCGGCTGCAGACGTTCAAGTACATCATCAAGAACGTCGCCTGGCGCAACGGTAAGACGGCCACGTTCATGCCGAAGCCGATCTTCGGTGACAACGGCTCCGGCATGCACTGCCACCAGAGCCTCTGGAAGGACGGCAGCCCGCTCTTCTACGACGAGCTCGGCTACGCAGGCCTCTCCGACATCGCCCGCTGGTACATCGGCGGCCTGCTGAAGCACGCGCCGAGCCTGCTCGCGTTCACCAACCCGACCGCGAACTCGTTCCACCGCCTGGTGCCGGGCTTCGAGGCACCGGTGAACCTGGTGTACAGCCAGCGGAACAGGTCCGCCTGCATCCGGATCCCGATCACCGGCACCAGTCCGAAGGCCAAGCGCATCGAGTTCCGCGTGCCGGACCCGTCGGCGAACCCGTACCTCGCGTTCTCCGCAATGCTGATGGCCGGCATCGACGGCGTCCGCAACAAGATCGAGCCGCCGGAGCCGATCGACAAAGACCTGTACGAGCTCCCGCCCGAGGAGCACTCGCAGGTGCAGCAGGTGCCGGGCTCCCTGGACGCCGTCCTCGACGCCCTGGAGTCCGACCACGACTACCTCCTAGAAGGCGACGTCTTCACCTCCGACCTGGTAGAGACCTACGTCGACTTCAAGCGCACCAACGAGATCGACGAGATCCGCCAGCGCCCCCACCCCCACGAGTTCGAGATGTACTACGACATCTGATCGCCGCGATCCCGCTACCAGCCGGAATACCGCAACATCGCGTCTGAGCTGCAGAAACGCCCCCTAACGCTGCTGAGCGTTTCGGGGCGTTTCCGGTTCTCATGTGAACCCAATGTGAACCCGCGCTATGACTTGCGGCGCAACTTCTTTGCCTTCACACTGCTTGTCTCCGGGGCGCGTATGGGTGAGTGTCGTCAAGTGGTTTGGCCCCGGTGATTCTCCTTCAGGACTGACACAACAGCCCTGCCAGGAATCCCGACGCGTGACAGTCGACACACCTGCCCACACACCGATCCTTGTCCTCACCCAGTACGTGCTACTCGAAGGACTTGACCCGCTGCAACCTCGGTTGGTTCGCAGCTCCCCGCTGCGCAACCGCCCGGACGCCGGGCGTCCTGGCGCAGCAGAGGAGCCACCAGACGGCGCCCCTACCGGGTTCGTCGCCCGTACGGAGCTTCCGGTGGCCGTGGCATCACCTCGAGCAGACATCACTACCCCCATAACGCGTGGTGCTACGACTGCGGGTTGATGGGGTGCGCCGCCATCGCCCGCGCTCGCTGAAACGCCTCGGCGCGCGGATGGACGCCGAGGTAGGTCAGCGTGGTGGATCCGTCGCGGTGGAACCTACTGCGCGAGGGCAAGCTCCTCGGCGCCTTCATCGAGGACACTGGATCATCCGACGCAGCGAAGTCCAACGTCGGATCCGACAACGAAACACCTGACCGCCGGTCCGCTCCTGCACAACCCGCCGCCCGCCTCACCCTACGTGATACCGCCTCTACGACGGCAAGTCGGGCCAACCGCCGGTCAACCCGGCAGCCCCGTTCACCTGCACCTATTTGATCGGGGCAGGCGCAGGTGGACTGGGCTGATGAGGGCGGGATCCTCGCTCACGTCGGGATCCCGAAGGTGTACTCGTTCCACATGGTGCTGTCGTATTCGCGGGATCCGTTCTGCTGCTTCACCACCAGCCAGGACCTGGTGACGTTTTTCGACTGCCACCGCCGCGCGTTCGAACACTTCGGCGGTGTCCCGTCCACGGTGGTCTTTGACCGGACCAAGACCGTGGTGAAGCGGCATGTCGCCCCGGGCAAGGCAGTGCCGCTTCACCCCGAAGCGGTCGCGTTCGCCGGTGCCTACGGCTTCGACATCGACGTGCTGGCCGCCTACCGGCCCACCGGGAAGGGACGGGTGGAGCGGCAGGTCGACATCGTCCGCGACCACGTCCTCGCCGGCCGGGCGTTCGACTCCCTGGCCGAGCTCGACGCCGCGTTCTGCGACTGGGCGAAGCTGCGGCGCGGGCAGGTGCACCGCACCCACGGCGAGGTCATCGGCGTGCGCGCGCAGCGGGACCGGGCCGCGTTACTGCCACTGCCGCCGCGGCCGTATCGGGTGGTCGAGCACCACCTGCGCCGGGTCGGCAAGGACTGCTTGGTCTCGTTCGAAGCCAGTCTGTATTCGGTGCCCGCCCGGCAGGTCCGCGCCGGCCAGCAAGTCGACGTGCAGGTGACCGGGGACGAGGTCGCCATCTACCACCACCGGCAAAACGGCGACCAGGTGCTGCTCGCCCGTCACCGACGCGCCCGTGCCCGGGGCAGCTGGGTCGTCGACGACCGCCACTGGGACGGTCTCGCCGACGGTCACACCCGGGCGGTCACCACCGACCACCAGCCCGAATCCGAGCACGCCGGCCACGCCGAACCAGACGATCCCGCGGGGCTGGCGGCGTTACTGGCCCGCAGCCACGCCGCCAGCGTCGACGTCGGCCGCCGCCCGTTGTCCGCCTACCACCTGGCCGCCGGTCTCACAAACCCCGAACTCAACTGACCCCACCTGAAACGACAGGAGCGACTGATGAGTGATCTCACCACGCAACGGATCTGCGCGCACGCGACCAAGCTCGGCCTGCCCCACCTGGCTAGCAGCCTAGATGAGTGATTCCTTGAAGGGTGTGGTCGGCGCGGCTGCGGAGACGTGGGGCGGAGGGTGTTCAAGATCGATGTGTGACCAAAGAACTGAACACCCTCCTGACAGCACTGTATGTGGTGGTCGACGATCACGTGG
>WHTA01000074.1 GCA_009379825.1 Streptosporangiales bacterium | reverse complement strand
CTGCGGCCCGGCCTGCCGCTCGCAGGCCAAGCACGGCGCTCGGCCTGCGGCCCGGCCTGCCGCTCGCAGGCCAAGCACGGCGCTCGGCCTGCGGCCCGGCCTGCCGCTCGCAGGCCAAGCACGGCGCCCGGCCCGCCGCTCGCACGGTTGGACCGGGCGAGCGGCGCGGGTCGTGGTTAGCCGCAGACGGCGCCTTGGGCGGCGGAGCCGACCAGCTTTGCGTACTTGGCCAGGACGCCGGTGCCCGTCGGCTCGGCGGGTGGGGTCCAGTCGGCTTCGCGTTTGGCTAGTTCGTCCGGGTCGATCAGCAGGTCCAGGGAACGCGCGGCCAGGTCGAGCTTGATCGGGTCGCCGTCGCGGACCAGTGCGATCGGGCCGCCGACTACGGACTCCGGCGCGACGTGGCCGGCGCACAGGCCGGTGGTGCCGCCGGAGAACCGGCCGTCGGTGAGTAGCAGGACGTCCTTGCCGAGGCCGGCGCCCTTGATGGCGCCCGTGACGGCGAGCATCTCCCGCATGCCGGGGCCGCCCTTCGGGCCCTCCTGCCGGATGACGAGTACGTCGCCCTTGCCCAGCGTGCCCTGTGCGATCGCGTCCATCGCGCCCTGCTCGCCGTCGAAGACGCGCGCGGTGCCCTCGAACACCTCGGCGTCGAAGCCGGCGCTCTTCACCACCGCGCCCTCGGGAGCGAGGGTGCCGCGCAGGATGGTCAGCCCGCCGGTGCGGTGGATCGGGTCGGACATGGCGTGGATGATCTTGCCGTCCGGGTCCGGCGGGCCGATCTCCGCGAGGTTCTCGGCGAGCGTACGGCCGGTGACCGTCAGACAGTCGCCGTGCAGCAGGCCGGCGTCGAGCAGCGCCTTCATCACCACCGGGACGCCGCCGATCCCGTCGATGTCGGTCATCACGTACCGGCCGAACGGCTTGACGTCGGCGAGATGCGGTGTGCGGTCGCCGATCCGGTTGAAGTCGTCCAGGGTGAGGTCGACCTGGGCCTCGTGCGCGATGGCGAGCAGGTGCAGCACGGCGTTGGTGGAGCCGCCGAGCGCCATCGCGACGGTGATGGCGTTCTCGAACGCCTCCTTGGTCATGATCTGGCGCGCGGTGATCCCGGCGTCCACCAGTGCGACGGCGGCCTTGCCGCTGCGCACTGCGTAGTCGTCGCGGCGGCGGTCGGGCGCAGGCGGCGCCGCGCTGCCGGTGAGCGACATGCCGAGCGCCTCGGCTGCGCTCGCCATGGTGTTGGCCGTGTACATGCCGCCGCACGCGCCCTCGCCCGGGCAGATCGCCTTCTCGATCTCCGTGAGCTCCTCGCGGGTGATCTTGCCGGCGAGGCAGGCGCCGACGCCCTCGAACGCGTCGATGATCGTGACGTCGCGGCCCTGGTACTTGCCCGGCAGGATGGAGCCTGCGTACAGGTACACCGACGCCAGGTCGAGACGGGCGGCGGCCATCAGCATGCCGGGCTCGGACTTGTCGCAGCCGGCGAGCAGTACGGTGCCGTCGAGCCGCTCGGCTTCGACCACCGTCTCGACGGAGTCGGCGATCACCTCGCGCGACACCAGCGAGTAGTGCATGCCGACGTGGCCCATGGAGATGCCATCGGAGACCGAGATGGTGCCGAACTCCAACGGGTAGCCGTCCGCGTCGCGCACCCCGTCCTTGGCCTTCTTGGCGAGGCGGTCAAGCGACAGGTTGCAGGGGGTGATCTCGTTCCACGACGACGCGACGCCGATCTGTGGCTTGCGCCAGTCGTCGTCGCCCATGCCGACCGCGCGGAGCATGCCGCGCGCCGCGGCGCGCTCGATGCCGTCGGTCACCTCGCTGCTGCGTGGCTTGTTGTGCTCGCGCGGTCCAGTATTCGAGACGTTCGTTGTCTGCTCGGTGCTCACCAGATCTCCCACCTCACGCAAGGTCCCGCCACAACCGGCGGTCGAATCCTGGTAAGACTCTGCCACTTTGCGAGACGGCGACCGCGCCCGGCCTACGGTGCACGGCACGCCCTAGTCGTACAGCCGGTCGTGCAGTCGGTCGGCCAACAGGGCGAGGTGCAGGCTGGCCGTGCCGTGCGCCGTCGCGAACGACAGGCCGGTGAGGTGTTCCGCCCTGGTCAGCCGGTAGCGCAGCGAGTTCCTGTGGACGTGCAGGCGCGCGGCGGCGGCGCCGGTGTCGCAGCCGGCGGCCAGCCACGTCGTCACCGCATCGAGCAGGTGTGGCTTGGCGCGCAGCGGGTCGAGGGCGGCGCGTATCTCCGGCAGCGTGCCGGCGGCGGCCGCGGTGACGAGCAGCCGTGCGGCCGGGTCGAGGTCGGCGGCGGACACCGTGTTGGTCAGCAGCGCCAGTTGCGCGCCCGCGACCGAACGGACGAGGTCGGTCAGGCTGTGCACGCGGTCGCCGACGCCGAACGCCCGGTCGAGCACGCGGGTCAGCTCCGCATGTGGTGCGACGACGAGCGCGACGGTGCAGTCGCCGCGGCGTAGCCGGAGGTGGGGGACGCCCGCGGTGTCCAGGCAGGCTCCCGCGTCGCCGGCGCCGTCCCACGCGACGGCGTACGCGCCGGCGGAGACGGCCACCCCCAATGTGCCGCCTCCGCGTCCAGGGTCGGGCCGCCGTCGCCGCGGAGGGCACGGCGCAGCAGCTCCGCACCCTGCTGCCTGGTCGCCGCGACGGCCCGCGCGTCGCGCCTGGCCAGCAGCTCGAGCAGCTGTACCGCACGCTTCACGAGCGGCGCGGCCAGCGGGGCCCGCGACGGTGCGGGCTCGCCCACCACGAGCGTGCGTTCCGGTACGCCCGGCACCGGGTAGGCCGCCCATGGCTCGTGCGTGACCTCGTCCGCATCGGCCAGCCGTACGTCGGCGTCCAGCACGTCGGCCAACCGGCGGACGACGGCCTGCTCAGGTCGCGCGGCGGCGAGCGCGTCGAGCAGGTGGTCCTCCATCGCGGCGACCCGGTGCAGCACGTAGACGTCGTCGTGCGCGGTGGCCCGGCCGAGGAACGAGACGATCTGGTGGAACGCCGTCGCGAGCGGTACCTCGAACACCGGGAACGCGCGGCGCCGTGCCTCGTCCACGAGCGCTTTCGGGACGCGTTTCGTCACGATGCCCGCCGCCCAGCCGAGGGCGGCCTGGCCGCCGGCGTCGAGGTCGGCGACCAGGCGGCGTTGTTCCTCCGGGCGGCCGCGCAGTCGCAGACCCGAGGTGAGCATCACCCAGTCCTGCGGCACCCATCGGGTAGGGGTGGGGATCTCGATCGAGTGCGCGCCGCGCACCGTACGGCTGGGCGCGGTGTCCGGGCCGGCCACCAGCCGCAGCCCGAGCTCCGGGTGGTCGAGCAGGTCGCCCAGGGTCAACTGCGTCTTGTTCACGTGCACAAGATATCCGCCCGCACAGACCGCTGAGTTCGTCATCCTGCCCATTCCCGCCGTCTCGCTGCGCTGCGACCGTAGGAGCATGAGCCAACAGCGGAAGCTTGTGACCGAGGTGCCAGGACCGCGCTCGCGTGAGCTGATGGCGCGCAGGAAGGGCGCCGTGGCCCAGGGCTACGGGCACGTCGCGCCGGTCTTCGTCGAGCGGGCCAGTGGCGCGGTCGTCGAGGACGTGGACGGGAACGCGTTCATCGACTTCAGCTCCGGCATCGCGGTCACCAGCGTCGGGCACGCAGCGCCGCGGGTGGTCGACGGCGTACGCGAGCAGGTCGGCAACCTCACCCACATCTGCTTCAACGTGGCGCCGTTCGAGGCGTACGTGCGGGTCTGCGAGGAGCTGAACAACCGCACCCCTGGCACGTACGAGAAGCGGTCGGCGCTGTTCAACTCCGGCGCCGAGGCCGTCGAGAACGCGGTGAAGATCGCGCGCAGGCACACCGGCAGGCAGGCCGTCGTGGTGTTCGACCACGCGTACCACGGGCGTACGAACCTGACCATGGCGCTGACCGCGAAGAACGTGCCGTACAAGGACGGGTTCGGCCCGTTCGCGCCCGAGGTGTACCGGGTGCCGATGTCGTACCCGTTCCGCGAGCCGGTGGAGATGAGCGGTGCGGAGGCGGCCGACCGTGCGCTGGCGATGGTGGAGAGCCAGATCGGTGGCGCGAACGTGGCGTGCGTGCTGGTCGAGCCGATCCAGGGCGAGGGCGGTTTCGTCGTGCCGGCGCCGGGTTTCCTCGGCCGGCTGCAGGAGTGGTGTGGCGCCAACGGTGCGCTGTTCGTGGCCGACGAGATCCAGACCGGCTTCTGCCGTACCGGCGACTGGTTCGCCTGCGAGCACGAGGGGATCGTGCCCGACCTGGTGACGCTGGCGAAGGGCATGGCCGGCGGGCTGCCGCTGGCCGGGGTCACCGGCCGCGCGGAGGTGATGGACGCCGTGCCGCCAGGCGGTCTCGGCGGCACGTACGCGGGCAACCCGGTGGCGTGCGCGGCCGCGCTCGGCGCGATCGAGACCATGGCCGCCGAGGACCTCGCCGGCCGGGCCAGGCACATCGGTGACGTCATGCTGAAGCGGCTTGGCGAGCTGCAGACACGGGACGGCTGCATAGGCGACGTACGTGGCCGCGGCGCGATGATGGCCGTGGAGCTGGTGCAGCCCGGCACCCGCACGCCGGCGGCCGAGCTGACGGCCGCGGTCTCGCGTGCCACCCAGGAACGCGGGCTGCTCACGCTGACCTGCGGCACGAACAACAACGTGCTGCGCTTCCTGCCGCCGCTCGTGCTCGACGACGCGCTGCTCGACGACGGCCTCACCGTCCTCGGCGAGGCGTTCGACGCGGTCGCGTAGGACGCCTACACCGGCAGCTGCCAGTTCCCGTCGGCTGCCCGGCCGACGGGGAGAACGTCGGTGACGGCGGCCACCGGCAACGCGCCGTAGAGGTGCGGGAAGTCCGGCAGCCCGGGTGCGGGCGGCTCATGCACGACGGGTGCGTCCAGTTGCTCCTGGTCGACGACCAGCGGCACCAGGTCGTCCGCGTCGGCGTAGAACGCGTCCGCGACGCCGCGCACCTGGTGCCGCAGCGCGCAGTGGATGAACCCGACCTCGGCGAGCGTCTGGCCGCGGGTGGAGATCTCGTAGCGCCCGGTCTCGCGCGCGACCGCCCAGTCGGAGCGGAACGCGAGGTGGAACAGCGGCTCGCTCATGGCATCAGGCTCGCGGCGACGGTGGCGCCGAGGTCCCAGCAGCTGTCCAGGTCCGCCGCCCCGACCTCGCCGACGACGCTCACCGGCTCGTGCACCGGCTGCCAGCCGAGCCCCTTGCCGATGCTCTCGATCGCACGGACGGCGCCGGTGGTATCGCTCGCGCCGTGCACGTACATCCCGTACGGCGCGTTCACCGTGGCGGTCAGGCACGGGTAGTAGATCTGGTCGAAGAAGTGCTTCAGCGCGCCGGACATGTAGCCGATGTTCGCCGGCGTGCCGAGCAGGAAGCCGTCGGCGGCGAGCACGTCCACCGCGGTGGCCGCGAGCGCGGGTTTGATGACCACGTCGACGCCTTCGATCTCGTCCGTGGTGGCGCCTTCGAGCGCCTTCTGGAACATCGAGTCGAGCGCAGGCGAGGCGGTGTGGTGCACGATCAACAGGGTCGGCATCCGGTCACGCCACTCCGCAGTAGCGCATGGCCGCCATCGCGAGCATGCCCGCGCTCGCGGTGAGCTCGGCCACCGGCACCTGCTCGCGCGGCGCGTGCGCGTAGCCGACGTCGCCGGGGCCGTAGTGCAGCGTGGGGATCCCCGCGGTCGCGTAGTGCCGCAGGTCGCTGCCGTACGGTGCGGCGCCCTCGGCCGGCAGCGGGTCGCCTGTGCTGTCGACGACAGCCCGTTGTACGAGCTCGAGCAGCGGGTGCCCGTGCGGCAGCTCGCCGCTGGCGAACTGGCCGCCGCTCCACTCGACGGTGACCGGGTGGTCGCGCAGCCACGGGTCCGCGGCGCTGACCTCGGCCAGGGTGTGCTCGAGCTCGGCGCGCGCCGTGGCCGGGTCCTCGCCGATGCCGATGCCGTACCTGCCGTCCGCGACGAGCAGGTCGGGCACGCTGCTCGCCCAGTCGCCGGCACGTACGGTGCCGAGCGACAGCGGGTAGGGCACCGGCAGGTCGGCCGTGCGCGGGTCGCGCAGGCGCGCGTTGCGGCGCTGCTGCAGGTCTTCGAGTGCGGCCAGCACCGGTATGAGCTTCTGCACCGCGCTGACCCCGTTGTACGCGACGCTGCCGTGCGCGGCGCTGCCGTCGATGCGCAGCCGGAAGGTGAGCGCGCCCGCGTTCGCCGTGACCACCTTGCCCGAGGTGGGTTCAGGGATGATGCAGACGTCGCCGGTGTGCCCGCGGCGCAGCGTGGCGAACGCGCCTAGCCCGCCGTCCTCCTCGCTGACCACGCTGTGCACCGCGACGTTGCCGCGCAGCCGGACGCCGGCGGCGTCGAGTGCCCGCAACGCCGCGAGGATCGCCACCACGCCGGCCTTCATGTCGCACGCGCCGCGCCCGTAGATGGTGCTCGCGTCGGCCGCGGCGTCGTACGGGTCGCCGCTCGGCCACTTCGCCAGGTCGCCAGGCGGTACGACGTCGACGTGCCCGCTCATCACGAGCGTCGGGCCGTCCGCCTGGCCGGTGGAGCTGCTGGCGAGGCCCCAGCCCTCGGTCCTTGGCGCCTCTTCACCGGGATAGTCGGTGTCGGTCCGCAGCGCCGGCAGGTCGAACTGCCACAGGTCGACGTCGTGGCCGAGCTCGGTGAGCTTCGTCGCGAGCAGGTGCTGTACCTCGCTCTCCACGTCGCTGCCGGTGACGCTCGGCAGCCGGATCAGCTCGCGCAGCTCGTCGACGGCGCGCGCGGTGTCGACGGCGGCCAGCACGGCGCGTTCGGTGTCGGTTGGCATGCCCGAAGTGTCGACCGGTCGTCGTCAGCGCGTCAAACGTTCAGCACTCGCCGGTCTCGCTGCGGGAGGTGAGGCAGAAGGCGTCGGCGAGCAGTTCGAGGGTGTACAACCTGCCGGACAGCCCGGACGCAGTCGGCAGCACCATGATCTCCGTGGCGCCGGTGCGGTCGGCGAGCGCCGTGATCGCCTGCTGTGCAGTGGCGGGGGTGCCCACGACCGCGTCGGCGCGCAGCTTCGCCACCAGCTCGCGTTCGGCGTCGGTCCACTCGTGGGCCGCCGCCTGGTCCGCGGTGAGGGCGGGCGTCAGCTTGCTGCCGAGGCGCATCTGCGCCATCCGCAGCAGGTGTGGCAGCGCGAGCCGTTCTGCCGTCTCCTGGGTGTCCGCCACCACGGCCGACGTGCAGATCATCAGCTCCGGCTTGGCCAGCTGCTCCGACGGCTTGAAGCTGTCCAGGTACAGCGCGGACGCGACGTCGGTGTTGCGTGCACTGAAGTGGTGGGCGAACGCGAACGGCAGTCCGAGCTCGGCGGCCAGCCGGGCACTGTAGTCGCTCGACCCGAGCAGCCACACCGGCGGCGCGGACGTCGGTAACGGTGTGGCCCGCAGCTCGAACGAGCCGTCCGGCGTGTGCAGCGGGCCGTCGAGCAGGCCGACGATCTGCTGCACGTGCTGCGGGAACGCCTCGACCGCCGCGCGGTCGCCGCTGCGCAGCGCGGTGGACGTCACCGGGTCGGTGCCAGGCGCACGGCCGATGCCGAGGTCGATGCGGTCGGGGTGCAGGGCCTCGAGCAGCGCGAACTGCTCCGCGACGACCAGCGGCGCGTGGTTCGGCAGCATCACGCCGCCTGAACCGACCCTGATCCGCTGGGTGGACGCAGCCAGGTGCGCGACCATGACGGCGGGCGCGGTGGCCGCGACGGCGGGCATGTTGTGGTGCTCGGCGATCCACAGCCGCTCGTAACCGAGCTGGTCGGCGGCCTGGGCGATGGCCTCGCCCGCGGCGACGGCGGTACGCGTGGTGTCCGGGGTGCTCAGCGGCAGCAGCTCGAGTACGGAGAGTCGAAGCGTCACGTTGGGAGCAACACCGCGCCGGGGCACGGTGTTCCGTGGCAACCGTCACGCTCCGTCCGGGACGGCGACCGTCACCCCGCGTCGCTCAGCCGCGTCGGCTGGTCGGTTGCGCCGACCGTGGCCAGGTACCACTCGTGGAAGCCGAGCACGATGTGCTCGGCCGGCACCAGCACCCCGGCGTATGCACTCGACTGCATGCCGAGGTGGCAGCGTTCGCACGCGTCGAAGTCCTGCCGGTTGGTGAGGTCGAGCAGCGCGATGGCGTCGTCGGGGTCGAAGCCGGGATTCGCCGCCTCCGCCGGGTCGAACAGCCAGTCGACGACGATCCGGGTGTGGCCGACGTCCACCGGTTCCAGCCGGAAGAACGCCACGTGGTCGGGCACCAGGATGACGAACGCGTTCGGCCGCAGGATGATGCCGTAGAACAGCCGGTCGTCCTCGGGTAGCAGGCCGGGCAGCGGCGGTCGGGTCGCGCGGCCGGAGAGCGAGAAGCCGTCGACGGAGCCGGCCAGCGTCGCCCCCTGGCTGTCGCCGCTGATCGAGCCGTAGCCGGAGCGGAACGCCGGGAGCGCGGCGGTGAGCTCGGGGTGGATCCACGTGCAGTGGTAGCACTCCATGAAGTTCTCGACGACGGACTTCCAGTTGCTCGCCACGTCGTACGTGATCGTCCGCGCGACGGTCAGCGAGCCGATGTCGTACCGGTCGAACGTCGTGGGGTCGAGCCGGGCGGCCAGCTGTGGGAGCGTCTGGTCGCGCAGCGGCCCGGCGGCGGTGTCGAGGTTGATCCAGACGTACCCGAGCCACTCCTCGACCTGCACCCGGTGCAGCCCGTAGTCGTCCTTCACCAGGTCGGGCATGTCGTGGATGTTCGGGGCGGCGACCAGCCGGCCGTCCAGGCCGTACGTCCACGAGTGGTACATACACCTGATCCGCTTGCCGAACGACCCGCTCGGCTCCAGGCACAGCGCGGCGCCGCGGTGCCTGCAGAGGTTGCGGAACGCGTTCAGCGCACCGTCGCGGCTGCGCACGACGAAGACGCTCTCGGTGCCCGCGGTGGTACGGACGAAGTCGCCGGGATCTGGGAGCTGGTCCGCCCGTGCCACGCACAGCCAGGACCGCTCGAAGATCCGCCGCCGGTCGACGTCCAGCCAGCGCGGCTCGGTGTAGTAGCTGCCTGGCAGTGCGGGCAGCAGGCTGGGGCCCTGTGGTGCGTTGAGCATCTCGGTCATCGACGGCTCCGAGAGAGACTTAGTTTCGCAGAACAGAACAAGCGCGCTCTGCGGAACACAGTGCGGGTACGCGTCGGCCGGTGTCAACGCCCATGGCGCTCATCGCACCGGGCCCGGTCAGCCGGGCTTGGGTACCCCGTTGAGGTGCGAGATCTCGGTGGCGCCTGCGGCCACCGCGGCGGCCAGGTCAGGCAGTATCTCCGGGGTGAGCCGGAACGTCGGGCCGGACACGACCAACGCGGCGACGACGTCGCCGGCGAACGCGCGGATCGGTGCGGCGACCGCGACCAGGCCCACCTCGTGCTCCTCGACGCTGGTCGCGTAGCCCAGGTCGCGCACGGCCACCAGCTGGTCGCGCAGCGCGGTCGCGTCGGTGGTGGTGTGCTCGGTGTACGCGACCAGCTCGAGCGTGTCGAGGTGCGACTCTGGCAGGTGGGCGAGGAACACCTTGCCGGCTGCCGTCGCGTGCATCGGGGTGCGTTGGCCCACCCAGTTGACCGTGGTGACGGCGGCCGACCCGATGATCTGGTCGATGCTGATCACCGCGAGCCCGTCGTGGATCGCGATGTTCACCGTCTCGCCGAGCTGGTCGGCGAGCTGCTGGCAGACCGGGCGCGACAGCACCGACAGGTCGTACCCGCGGGTGGCGGCCGCGGCCAGCTGCACGACGCCGTACGCCAGCCGGTACGCCCCGCCGTCGGCGACCCGCTCCACCATGCCGCGCGCCTCGAGGGTGCCGAGCAGCCGGAACGCGGTCGACTTGTGTACGTCCACGGCAGCGGCGATGTCGGTCAGCGAGAGCTCGCCGCGCTGCGCGATCACCTGCAGGATCGACAGCGCCCGATCCACCGATCGCACGCCGGTGTCACGTCCGGCCCGGCCCGTTGGCATGCGGGATACCCTAGGTCACCGGCCATTGGTTGACTGAGTCAATGAAATGAGTCAAGGAGGGTGATGGTGGTGCCAGCGACGGGCACGGTCGACTCGGTCCGTGCCTTCAACCGCTTCTACACGCGGGTCATCGGCGTGCTGGCCGACGGGCTCAACCAGACGCCGTACAGCCTCACCGAGGCGCGGGTGCTGTATGACCTCGGCCTGCACGACGAGCTGGACGTGGTGGAGCTGCGTCACCAGCTCGACATCGACGCCGGCTACCTCACCCGCATCCTCAACCGGCTCGGCGAACGGGGCCTGCTCGTCCGCCGCAGGTCCGCGGCGGACGGCCGGCGGCAGGTGGTGGCGCTGACCGACGCCGGGCGCGACGAGCGCCGGCTGCTCGACGCCCGTTCCAACGACGACGTCACCGCACTGCTCAACCGGCTCAGCGACGCCGAGCAGCGCCGCCTCGTGCATGCGATGGACACCGTGCACGGGCTGCTCGACGAGGCGGAGCGCGAGGCCGCGCCCGCCGTGCAGCTGCGCGACGCGGGCCCAGGCGACCTCGGCTGGGTGGTGGAGCGCAACGGCGCCGTGTACGCGGAGGAGTTCGGCTGGGACCACAGCTACGAGGCGCTGGTGGCGAAGATCGTCGCCGACTTCGCACATCAGCACGCCCCGGCCAGGGAGCGGGTGTGGATCGCCGAGGCCGACGGTGTGCGGGTGGGCTGCGTGTTCTGTGTACGCGGCGACGACGACGCCACGGCGAAGCTGCGCCTGCTGCTCGTCGAGCCGAGCGCGCGGGGGCTCGGCGTGGGGAAGCGGCTGGTGGAGGCGTGCGTAGAGTTCGCGAGGTCGGTCGGGTACCAGCGCATGGTGCTGTGGACCAACAGCGTGCTCGTCGCGGCCCGCGCCATCTACCGGCAGGTCGGGTTCGAGCTGACCGACAGCGCGCCGCACCACAGCTTCGGCAAGGACCTGGTCGGCGAGACCTGGACCCTCGACCTCACCTGCGGACGGTCGGCCGGGGCGCGGTCTGCTGCGGTGGTTGCCAGCCCGCGACGCTGAAGACCGCACGTACGGTCATGTCCGCGGTGAGCAGGCCGGCGGCCGCGAACGCCAGGTTGCGGGCCAACACCGCCGGCCGCGACGAACGGTGCGACAGCTGCAGCAGTCGGCGGGAGCGCTTGACGATCGCCGCGGTACGCGGCCGGCGCGCCGCCGTGTACGCCGCGAGGGCGTCGGGCATCCGGTCGCCGGTGGCGACGTGGTACGCGAGCACGGCGGCGTCCTCGATGGCCTGGCACGCGCCCTGGCCCATGTTCGGCGTCATCGCGTGCGCGGCGTCGCCGAGGAGTGCCACCCGGCCGGAGTGGAACGCTGACATCGGCGCCGGCAGGTCGTAGACGTCGTTGCGCAGCACGTGCTCAGCCCGTGCGGACTCGAGCAGCTGCGGGATCGGGGCGTGCCAGCCGGCGAACCGCTGCCGCAGGTGCTCCGCCTCGTCGTCGGCGTGCTCGCCGGCCTGTGCGTACGCCATCGCGTACAGGTAGTGCTCGCCGCGGGTCAGCGGCATCAGGCCGAACACGGCGCCAGGACCCCAGGTCTCGGCCGGTTCGATGGTGACGGTGTCCGGCAGGATGAGCCGCCAGCTGGTGCAACCACTGTACGTCGGCCCTGGGTGTGCGGGGTGCAGGGTGCGGCGGCCGAGCGAGCGGATGCCGTCGGCGCACACCACCAGGTCGGCGTCGAGCGTCTCGCTCTCCGTCGTCACCCGCGCCCGCCGCTCGGCGTCCCCTGCGGTCACCGACTGGACCGCGGTGTCTAGCGTCAGGGCGCCGGCCGGCAGCAGGGAGTGCAGGATCTCGACCAGGTCGCTGCGCCGTGCGATCACCAACGGCAGGCCGAGCTGCCGCTCGAACGCGGCGGCGCTCGTCTTGGCCAGCCAGCGCCCTTCGTGTCCGCGGATGCCGCCGTCGCCCTGGAACGCGGCGAGGTCGCGTACCGCCTCGCCGGCGCCGAGCAGGTCGAGCACCCGCAGCGCGTTCGGCGCGACCGCGAGGCCCGCGCCCACCTGCTCAAGCGCCGGTGCCCGCTCGAACACCCGCACCGTCCAGCCCTGCTGGCCGAGGGCCGCCGCGGCGGTCAGACCGCCGATGCCGGCACCCACCACGATCGCGCGCCTGTCCATGGCCGCCTCCTCTACATCCGTAGAGGACTCTACACCTGTAGAGCCGGACGCGCTATGCTGCCCAGGTGTCGGCTACGTCTCGTCCGGACCGCATCGGTGACGCCGCGCTCGCGCTGCTGACCGAGCGCGGCGCGCGCGGCCTCACCCACCGCGCCGTCGACGAACGCGCGGAGCTGCCGCCCGGCTCCACGTCGTACTACGCCAGGTCGCGGTCGGCGTTGCTCGAGCTGGCGCTGACCCGGGCGTCCGCGCTTGAGACGGCGAACGCCGTGACAGCCGCCGACGGTGCGCAGCCGGACGACCCGGTCGTGTTAGCCAACCAGGTCGGTGACCTGCTGCACCAGCTGGTCACCGACAGCCGTGCGCACACCATCGCCAGGTACGAGCTCGCCCTCGAGGCCACCCGCAGGCCCGAGCTGCGTGCGGTCTACGACGGGATGGGTGGGAGGTTCGAGGAGGCGGCCACGGAGGTGCTGGCGCGGCTCGGCTCGCCGGCGCCGAAGCGGCACGGCCAGCTGCTGCTCGCCTGGTGCGAGGGGGTGCTGTTCCGGTCGACCGCGGGCCCGGACACCGCCGCCGTGCCGACCAGGCGGGAGCTGCGCGCGACCGCCCGCGACCTGATCGCGTCGATGCTCGCCTGACCTGCGACGACGGCAAAGTGCTAACCGATTTCAGATCCGCGGGTGGGGTTGTGTAAGCTCGTGGCCTGCGCCCCCTTAGCTCAGTCGGCAGAGCGTCTCCATGGTAAGTATCCAGCTCGAATCGGTGTGCTGACCTGCGAAAACGCAGTTCACGATTGACCGCTGTGCGCGCAATTAGACGCTCAAACTTCCGCTTTCTCACTCCGCAGGTATGTGACCGGGATCACGTCGTTGTATCTCGCTGTCTGGACGGCGCAACACGGTCTTGCGTGCCTTCAACCAGGCGTGAACGACGAACCGCCCGGAGTAGGTGGTGAGACTCCGGGCGGTTCGTGGACTCGTGTGTCAGCGCGTCTTCCGGGCCGCCACGGCCCGCTTGGCAAGACGGAGCATGTACGCACGCTTCGCGTGCTCGGCGCGTTGCCGCCGTTCGTCCGGTGGCAGGGTGCCGTTGGGGTCGACCTCTCGTTCGAAACGTTGTAGGAACTTCTCCCGCGCAGGTCTGGTTCGTGCACTTCGATCATCGGTACGGCTCCATGAGATCTCGGCCGCTATACGTCGGTTGACATCCTTCGCTCCTATCGACGTCACCTCCCTTCGCTCAACCGGTAGACGTTGGTGTGGCTCAGCCGCTACGTGCTGGTTGTGCCCTTGACGCTGTGGCGGAGTCCTCGCCAGAGGTCGGGGGCGATGACGGCGGCGCCGACGGCGCAGCCGAGCGCGGCTGCCAGCCACGGCGAGGCCAGCCACCCGAGCGTCGCCTTGACGGCGTTCTTGACGAGCGCGATGCCAATGCCGTAGCCGGTGGCGACGCACACTCCGGCCAGCAGGGTGCGCCGTTGCACCCAGTGCTGGATCTCGTCGTGGCTGTCGATGATTGCCGCGCCGATGCGGTGGAAGAGCCCAAGCCGCTCGGCGAGCCGTCCGCGTTGGCGTTTGGCCCAGAACCCGATCGTGAACACCAATGCGGCGCCGATGACGGTAGCGGCGTCATCGATATGACCGGCGAGGTTCAATCCCCACCCGGCAAGGCCGAGCGCGCCGAACGCCAAGACGACGCCGAGCAGCCGCCACAGCGGCGTCGTGTGCAACACCGCCCCGGCCGCATGGCCGCCCGGTTCCGCGTGCTTCACGGCATCGGCGCCATGAGATTCGACGCCAGCCGGTGCCAGTGGCGCTGCTGGTGCAGATGGAGCCGGTGTCGGCCGTGCGGTCGGTCCCGGTGGCATCTTGCGCCGGGCGAGGCTGGTCTCCCGGACTGCACGACGTCGTGGGATGCTCTCGGTGCGCCACGGCACTTTCCGTTCGCCGAGCTGCTCGTGACCAGACGGCTTCTCACCGTGTGGCTGGTCCGGTCCTGGCTGGTCCTGTCCCGGTTCCTGCTGGTCGTTGTCGCTCATGGGACACCCCCGTTCGTGGTGGATTCCTGGTCTGCTCCCTTGCCTGCTGCGGTCTGGTTCTCGCGGTCGTCGTGACGCTCGGGTGTGGTCGTGGTGATCGACTCCTCTCGCCGGATGTTGATTACGGTGCGTGATCGTGCACGTGGACGTGCATTCGTCTACGTCTGCTCCATACGCGCAGGCGTGGGCAGGGTTTGCACGTACACGTGCACGAAGATCGGTCACCGAGCGTCGTCGTCATCGCCTGGACCGCCGTTGCCATGGGAGCCCCGGTTGACCGTGTGGTCGGCGGTGTCTGGCTCGCTGGCGGTGGGCGGCAGGTGGGGTTCGGTGGCGCGCCATTTGCCGCGGGTGACTTGGCGGACGCGTCCAGCGTGGACGTGTTCGCGTAACCGGAGGTAGACCCAGCGACGGCTCATCCCGGTGCCGACGACGAGGTCGCCGACGGAGGCGCCGGCTTCGGGGCCGCCGCGCAGGAGCGCCCACAGCGTCGTCTCCGGCGTCACTACCCCCACCCGGCCCACCGGCATGGACGATGCCGTGTTCGCGCCGCTGCGACGCTCCTGACGGCTCGCCTTCCCGTCCGTCGTTGGTTCGTGGACGGGTGGAGAGGCGAAGCTGGGCAGGAGGGGGCGGCGGGCACTGTGCCGCGCGGCGACCTGACCCACCTGGGCGTCGGTGAGGAGGTAGCCGCGTGCCCGACGGGGCGTGCCATGTTCCGGTGCGGACAGCAGGAACGTCCCGGGTTTGTCGAGCCGGTGCGGGTGCCATCCGGCGCCGAGCATGCCTTGGCCGAGGATGAGGTCGGTGTCCTTCTGCTCGCGTACCCGCAGGGCAATCCGGACGTCCATTTGCGAGCGCACCGCGCCACGTCCCATCGCCTGCTGCGTCGGCCGCTGGGTCGCCACCACGAGAGTGACGGCGGGTCCGCGTCCGCGGCGGGCGATCGAGTCGGCGTAGCGGTGCGCGGCGTCCGGGAGTTCGGCGTACTCGTCGATGACGATCACCAACGCCGGCGCGGTCGGCGTCGGCGCCCAGGTGCGTTCCCCGGCGGTGGCGAGCGCACCGGCGCGCCCGTCCAACTCCGCCACCGCACTTTGCAGCAGTGCAGTGGCGGCGTCGGGGTTGGTGGCCAGATGTGGCAGGCAGGATGTCCAGGGGCCGAGTTCCATGCCGGCCTTGAGGTCGATGCCCCACACCACCACGTCCGGGCACCCGGTCATTGCCGCGAGGACGACGTTGACGACGCCGGACTTGCCCGCGCCCGTGGTGCCGCCGATGAGGACGTGGCGACGCAGCAGTGACACGTGCACGGTGGTGGCGTCTTCGAACACTCCGAGCGGGACGGGCCGGGTGATCGAGGGGACGACGGCGTCTTGCCCGGGTTCGGAGGGTCGGGTGGGGTCCGGCCAGTCGATCGGCGCCGCGTGCGGGTCGCGCTCGACCACGCGGACGAGCGCCTGCCCCGCGTGCTCATGGACGGGTTCGACGCGGACCGCGCCGCGGCGAGTGCCCAGCCCGGACTCGATCGCGGGCATCTGGTTGGCGGCTGTCTCGTAGGTGTGGCCCTTGCGGAGCACGAGGCGGAGCACGTAGCCCCACAGGTTCGGATCGCCAGAGGTCGCCTTGGAGTCGGGCAATCCGACCTTCTCCGCGATGTCCGGCCACGCTGCGATCGTTCGGTCCAGCCGTGCCCGGGACCGGCGGCGGCGATGGGTCCACCACGGGATCGCCGCGACGACGCCCGCGATGAATCCGATCCACGAGAGCGGATAGGTGAGGGGTCCCCACCAGATCGCGGCCGCCAGCCAGCCCCCGACGACGGTGGTGACGAGGACGGCGTAGCTGCGCTCGACGGCGCGGTCGAACACCGGACCCACGGTCATCCGCCGCGTCCACCGCGCCGGTACGAGCGCCAGTCCGGCTCCAACGACGACGGTCGCCACGGCCAGCCACGGCGCCCAGGACGGGTGGGCGTGGTGCAGCCAGGCAGCGGTGACCAGCTCGACCAGGGCGAGGGTGAAGGGGGCGAGTTCGGAGCGGTACCGGAACGCGAGCTTGGCGACGAAGACGAGCGCCTGCCCGGGTTCGCGGTCGTCACCGAGTACCAGCAGGGGGGTCGCCTCGCCGCGACGGTAGCGGCGGCGTGCGTTGGCAAGGTGTCGTCGGCTACTCATCGGCATCCCCCCTCACCGCGCTCGACGGCAGAAGGACGTACGCGCGTGTACGGGGTGCGCTCGGGTAGCTCGTCGCGCAGGAACATCAACGGGTCAGCCTCGCCGTCATCGGCGGCGCTCAACGCGGCGTAGATGGCGGCGAGCAGGTTCGCGCAATGGAGCCGGCACGTGGCCAGCTCGCGGCGGAGCCGAGTGACCTCGGTAGCCGCTCGCCGCTGCGGCGACGGCGGGAGCGCAAGCGGACGGGCAGGGACGGGGTCGTGCGTGGGGTCGCGCGGGGTCTGGGTCAAGGACTGATCACCTTCCTTCGGTCGGGGACAGGGCTCGTGGTGCTCAGGCGCATCACCTCGCTCGTGGACAGCAGGACTTCGGGTCAGGTCGGTCAAGCGATCACCTCATTCCGGTTGACAGCAGGGACAGCGGCAGTGGTGCGGTGGGACGCCATCAGGGGATCTCCTTTCGTGGTTGCGGGTCGTGGGACAGCGGTGATGGTGGGTTCAGGGCGTGTGGCAGGACAACGCGCGCCCTGAACCCACCGGGTCGGGCGGCTAGTTGGGGAACAGGGCGAGTAGGTCAACCACGACGCGGCGGACGGTGGGTGCGATCGGGCTGGCGGCGAGGAAGAACCCGGCGAGGACGCAGATGACGGCGTGCCAGGTCTTCAACCCGGCCCACCGCACCAGGACCACGACGGCGACGGCGAACAACACGGCGGCGGACAGTGCGATCTCCAGAGGGGATCACTTCCAATCACGGCTCGGGGACAACGGACGGGCGGGACTCGTGGCCGAGGACGGTGTCAGTTCTCGGTCAGCTCGTCGTACGGGTCGTCGTGGCGGGACTTGCGCCGTTGCCACCGGGCCCGTGCCGCGCACTTGCGGCACGTCACCCGGCCAGTCTCGGCGGTCCCGCCGCAGTCGCGGCAGCGCGGACCCAGTCCGCTGGGCTCGATATGCAGGACCTCACCTCCCTTCGGTACACTCACAGTCAACAGACTCACCCCGTTACTTATTCCAATGAGTCACGGTGTGAGTATACACACACTGGACAGGATTGGAGGAAAGCACTTATAGTAATGAGTGACTGACAGACTCCGTGCTACCAGAAGGCTCGGACAGTGACCACAGACAGTGACCGGCACGAAGGAGACAAGACGTGCCCAGACACACACCCCGTAAGCGGGAGACCATCAAGTACCGTGACGTCGCCGACGAACTCCGCCGCCAGATCACCGAGGGCGTCCTGCCCGCCGGGTCCATCCTGCCGAGCGAGTCCGAGGTCATCGCCGAGTTCGACGTGTCCCGATCCACCGCACGTAACGCGATCAACCAGCTCCGCGCCGAGGGACTGATCACCGTCCAGCACGGGCGCGGCGCGTTCGTCCGCCGCGCCGACCGCGCCCGCCACACCCACACCCGCGCCCTATACGGCACCAGGAACCAGGTCGCGAACACGGCTGACCCGATCGGCGACCCTGCCTGGCGGGACGTGGAGGAGTCGGCGCACTACCGCACCAACGCGACTGCGCCCCTGGCTCTCGCGCTTGGCGTCGCCGAGCACACGCCCGTCTTCCTCGCCGACCGGCTCCTGGAAGGACCTCTCAGGCAACGCGTCGCCTACCGGCTCTACGTCCCGATCACCACCGCCGCTGAGTGCCCGCCGCTGGAGAAGAACCCCTTCCTCGACCCCGTCGACCTCTACACCGCACTCACCGACACGTTCGGCTCACTGACCTGGACCGAGTACGTGCAGACCCGTATCCCCACCCCGGACGACACTGGCGCGCTGCGCGCCAGCGACAACGCCCCTCTCCTGATCACCCGGCGGGTTACCACCGACAACCACGGCCGGATCCTCGCCATGGAAGAAACCCGACACGCCGGCGAGGACACCCAACTCGCCTACCCCATGACACCCACCAAGCGCGCACGCACCTGACGCCGCTCGCAGCACCCGACCCCAGCCCGCAGAGCAAGACGAGAGGAACCGGGAGTGAACTCCATCGATGACCTCCAGACCAGGGCCAACGCCGCCGCTGATGCCCTGGACGGCCCCGACGCCGCGGTTGCCGAACTCGCCCAAGAGAACACCAGCCTCGCCCAGACCTTCGCCGCCCTGAGCCAGGAACACGCCGCGCAGATCCTCAGCGATGCGGACAGCCTGCTCGCCACCATTCGCGAACACCTAGCCAAGGCCCGCACCGCGCTCGAGGAATACGTCGCCGCCTGCGAACAGGCTAAAGGCGGCGCTGGTTGACTGCCGCGCCAAGCGGTCCCGCCAGCAACCGGACAGACGACGCCCGCGACGCTCGACCTGCCGGCAGTTCCCTCAACAGCCGCGCAACGGCCCAGACCTGCCCGGTATGGCGAGGCGGCCATCCGTGACGCCGTGGCCGACTACAGCGTCAGTGGCGACCACCTCAATGCCCTGCTCCGTGATGACGAGCTGGACGACGACTCCCCACTGCGGTCCTCCATGGTCGGCCCCCTCGACCAGCTCACCCGGCACCGGCTGTCCACGCCGTTGGACGTGGTCCGTGGCGTCGACTACGACGCGCTCCCGCCCGACATCGACCCAGGCGATGTGTCCCGCCTCCGTGGTGAGGTACTGGAGGACCCGGGGTTCATGTCCGCCACAGTTCGGGATGTTCCGCCGGGGAAGTTCCGTGACCGACCCGTCTACCTCCGCATCCACCTCTCACCCGGCACCTGCGGGGCGCGGCTCGACCGGTACGGCAGCGAGTTCGCTGCCGAACGCGAGGTGCTGCTGGCGCGGGGTACCAGCATGATGGTGCGCGAGGTGTACCGTGACAATGACCGATGGATCCTGAACTGTGAGGTGCTGCCGGATGAGTAGGGCTCTCGACCACCCGGTCAGGCTGCGCCACACCGGCCGGTACTGCCCGGACTGCCGAGCAGGCGTCGACCACGACCAGCACCGCATCACAGCGGTACCTGAGTCAGGTATGCCGCCCAACGGTGAATACGCCCCCGAACACGAGCCTGAGCATCACCGCGAAGGCACGCGCAGGTAGGCCTGACCACCCTCTTCGTCTACGGCATGGGGTATCGGATTAGCTCCTCCTGAACGTGTCCGACGCGGAAGGGTGTCGTACGGACGTGTCGTGCGTGCTTGGGCTGAGTGGTGGCGGCGGCACGAGAGGCGCGCCGCCGCCACCTGTGGGTGTCATGGCGGCACGGGCGGTGGTCCGGCGCCGCCGAGGAAGTCCGTCTCATAGATCGCGCCCAGCACCTCGACCACGGCCCGCTGCAAGACCTTGTCCTCCAGCGTGGCGACGGAGGCGGCATAGTGCCGCGTCGTCCAGTCCCGATTTGGGCTTTGTCGTTGTCACCCATCCGTTCCACCCGTTGACGGGGCAGCGGCTGCAGGTTCTCTACGTCAAGCGGCGGGCGGCGGACTCGGTGTTCGTGTGCTCGGGTGGGGTGTCGGGGTCGATCACGCTGCCGCGGGGGTGGACCGACCGCGGTGAGTCGCCGCGGTCGCAGCGGCTGTCCGCCGAGGGGCTGGCCGAGTTGGGCGCGGTGACACGCGCGATCCAGGGTCGTTGATTGCGGTGACTGGCCACGTCATCATCTTGTGTGGTGATTACACACAAGAAGGATCTGTCGGAGGTGTCGACGCGGGCACTGCGGGCGCGGCGGCATCGACTGGCGGCGCGGCTGGGCGATGTCGAGCGGGTGCTGACCGGGTCGCTGGTGGAGCAGACCCGCCGCTGCGGCCGGGCGGGTTGCCGCTGTGCCGACGGCGAACCGCACGGCCCGTACACCTACTTCGTCCCGCGAACCCGGGGGCGGGGGCGGCTGCGCTATGTGCCCTCGAGTCTGGTCGCGGCGGTGCGGGCGTGGCTGGCGACCGGCGAGCAGGCCGAGGCGGTGCTGGCGGAGATCTCAGCGATCAACGCCGAACTGCTGGCCAGACGGGAACTGAGGTAGCCGATGGGCACCGCCGCGCCGTCTGCCGTGGTGACCGGGGATGTGCGGTCCGAGCAGGTGGCGGTGCTGGCGAACATGACGATGGCGGCGCTGGAGGGCGGCAGTGATGAACGGCGAAGCGAAGGTCACCAGCTCGCACCGCGACCGGCTCGCGGCTGTCTATCTGCGGCAGTCGTCGATGGCGCAGGTGCGCGAGCACACCGAGTCCACCACCCGCCAGTACGGCCTGGCCGACGAGGCGGTCCGGCTCGGCTGGGCCCGCCAGGACGTGGTGGTGATCGACACCGACCTGGGCATCTCCGGCCGGTGGGGCGTGGCCCGGGAGGGCTTCACCGAGCTGGTGAGCAGGGTGTGCTCCGGCGAGGTGGGGGCGATCTTCGGGATCGAGATCTCCCGGCTGGCCCGCTCCAACGCCGAGGTGGCCAGGTTGCTGGAGTTCGCCGCGATCACCGACACCCTGTTGATCGATGCCGACGGCGTCTACGATCCGCGGGATGTCAACGACCGGATGCTGCTGGGGATGAAGAGCACCATCGGAGAGGTGGAACTGCATGTGATGGCGCAGCGGCTGCAGGCCAGCAAGCGGGCCGCGGCCGGCCGGGGCGAGCTGCGCACCCCGTTGCCGGTGGGGTATGTGCACGACGAGGCAGGCGAGGTCGTCATCGACCCCGATGCCGAGGTCCAGGCCGCGATCCGTGACCTGTTCGCCGCCTTCGCCGCGTGCGGCTCGGCCTACGGTGTGGTCGCCGCGTTCGCCGGCCGGCGGTTCCCGCTGCGCGCCTACGGCGGCGCCTGGGCCGGGCAGTTGCGGTGGGGCAGGCTCACCCATGCCCGCGTCCTGGGAGTGCTGAAGAACCCGTGCTACGCCAGGGCGTACGTGCACGGCCGGTACGCCTCCCGCCGCACCGTCGACCCCGATGGCACTGTGCACACCGGACTCGTCGAGCGGCCCCGAGCCGAGTGGCCGGTGCTGATCACAGACCACCACGAGGGCTACATCGGCTGGGCCGACTACCTGGCCAACGAAGCCAAGCTGGCCGCCAACCGCACCAACGCCGGGGCGCGGCCTGCGCGGGAGGGATCCGCGCTGTGTCAGGGCATCATCGCCTGCGGGTCCTGCGGCAAGCCGATGCGCACCAACTACCACAGCAACGCCCGGCCCGCCTATGAGTGCAGCCGCCGCGCCGACCGGGCCACCACACCAACCTGCCGGTCCATCGCGGCGTCCACAGTCGATGACGCGGTGGCCGGGCGGCTACTCGACGCGCTGAACCCGACCGAGGTCGCGCTTGCGTTGGCCGCGGCCGACGAGGTCGCCGACCGGCACCAGCGGGTCAGCCGCGCCGCCGAGCTCGCCGTGGAACGTGCCCGCTACGAGGCCGATCGCGCCGAACGCGCCTTCGCCGCAGTGGAGCCGGAAAACCGGCTGGTGGCGCGCAGCCTGGAGAGCCGATGGGAAGCCAAACTTGCCGGGCTGGGCGAAGCCGAGCAAGCACTGCAGGCAGCTCGCGACACGCTGCCGCCGCTGCCGAGCCACGCGGAGTTGGAGAAACTGGCCGCCGACCTGCCCGCGCTCTGGCACGCGCCGACCACCAGCAACAAGGATCGGAAACGCTTGCTGCGCACGCTGATCGCCGACGTCACCGTGCTTCCCGAACCCGACCGTGGCAAGGCGCGGATCGGGATCCGCTGGCGCACCGGCACATGCGAAGAACTGCAGGTCACGCGAGCCGTCCACCCCGGAACGGCCAAGCGCAGTCCCTCCCCGGCGATCCAGATGGTCACCCGACTCGGTCCCACCACGCCCACCAGCGAACTCGCGGACAAGCTCAACGCCGCCGGCCTGACCACCGGCCACGGACACCCGTTCGACGTCAAGGCCGTCCAGTGGATCCGGCATGCCTACAACATCCCGGCGCCCAAGCCGTACGCCGACGGCGAGATCAGCGTCGCCGAAGCCGCCGAACGGCTGGGCTGCAGCACCGGCGTCGTCTACTACTGGATCAAGACCAAACAGCTCGACACGCACCGCGGAACCGGCAACCGGCTCTGCATCCCCTGGACCGACGACGTCGAGGCGACACATGCCGCCAACGCATCACCGAATCCGGGCACCTCAACCCCGCAGCCCGCCGCGGCGAACCCCGGCGACGACGCTGAGCAACCCAGCGAATGTCGGCGCCACCCGCCACCATGGTGCGCATCCGGTCTCGGCCGCCAGCACAATTCCATACCCGAGGCGAGCATTCCGACACGCGATTGCAGGAGGGGCAGTATGAAGTATTCGTCGCGATTCCCAGGTAGCGGACTTTGCCGCCCGCCTTGGGGATCGCTCGCCGCCGGACCGGCAGAGGACGGAACGTACGGGCCTTGAGATCAGCCCGTAGCTCCGTGAGGAACTCCTCCACCCCGCGCACGGCCTCGATGTAGTGGGCGGTCTCGCCGTCCACTCCGGCCGTGCGAGCCCCTTTGTTACCCCGCACCCGAACCCACGCGACCAACAGGAACGCGGGATCGGTGACGAGATTGAACAGATCATCGAAGAGAAATTGTCAAGACCTAATGATTCCTGAACGGTCCGGTTCGGCCGTGGATGTCTGGTCAAGACTCGGGCCGGTGAGTCCTCTTCACAGGCGGACGGCATGACCGGGTCGGATCGCTCGCTAGTGGTGTGTCTGTGAATTGGTGTGGTAGGTTCAGTTATGCCGATTCGTGCCGCGGAAGCGTTGCCGGTGACCGCGCAGCAGCGTGTGGAGTTGTCCCGGATGGCCGCGTCGACGGTGTTGCCGCATCGCCGGGTGGTCCAGGCGCGGGCGTTGTTGTGGGCCGCCGACGGGACCGCGAACGAGGAGATCGCGCGCCGGTCCGGGGTGGACTCGGACACGGTGCGGCGGTGGCGGAAACGGTTCGCGCAGACCGGTGTGGACGGGGTCGGGGTGATCGCCAGGGGCCGTGGCCGTAAGTCCTCGTTGCCGCCGGGCACGGTCGAGCAGGTGCTGCGGCTGACCCGGGAGGAGACGCCGCCGGGTGGGGCAACGCAGTGGACTACTCGGACGATGGCGGTGCGGGTCGGTGTCGGCAAGGACACGGTCGCGCGGATCTGGGCCGACCACAACCTCAAGCCGTGGCAGGTGGACACGTTCAAACTCAGCAACGACCCGCGGTTCGAGGAGAAGCTCGTCGATGTCGTGGGCGTGTACCTGAACCCGCCGGCTCGCGCAGTGGTGTTCAGTTTCGACGAGAAGACCCAGTGCCAGGCATTGGATCGGACCCAGCCGTCGCTGCCGATGAAGCCGGGCCGGGCCAAGACAATGACCCATGACTACAAGCGGCACGGCACCATCGACCTGTTCGCGGCGATGAACCTGGCCACCGGCCAGGTGCTGACCGAGCTCCGCAACGGCCACAGCGCCGCCGAGGTGTTGCGGTTCTTCAAACAGATCGACAAGAGTGTCCCGCGAGGGCTGGGAGTCCACGTGATTCTGGACAACCTCTCCGCGCACTCCGCGCCGGAGATCAACACGTGGCTGGCGCACAAGGACCGTCGTCGCTGGCATCTGCACTTCATCCCTACGTCGAGCTCGTGGCTGAACTTGATCGAGCGCTGGTTCAAAGAACTCACCGACAAGCGGCTGCGTCGCGGCGCGTTTACCAGCGTCGCCGACCTCGTCGAGGCCATCACCGTCTGGGCCGAGCACTGGAACAGCGACCCCAAGCCCTTCATCTGGAAGGCCACCGCCGAAGACATCATCGCCAAGGTCCAACGCGGACGCGCCGCCCTCCGCCAGATCAAAACGCAGACGGACCACTAGTCCCGGTGTCGCGCTGAGCTGGTCAGCGAGCAGGTTGTTGTGCAGGGCCAGCTGCGGTGCGGACATCGGTGGTGGCTCGGGCACGTCGGCCATGCCAGAGAACATCGCGGTGTTACACGCCTCGGGTAAGACCGGCGAGCACGGCGTGTCCGGGGCCATCGACGCGACCTGCTGATGCAGGTTGGTGATCGTGGTTCGAGCCCGCCTGGACGGAACACGCCTCGCTACTGGGGAGCCGTCGAGCTCTTGTGCATAGACCGGGACCGTGCGGGTTGCTGGGATCGCGAACGGCTCATCGGAGGGTAGGCCATCGAGCCTCGTCATTAGGGCGCCGCGCGTTCTCGCGAGGGTCTCTGACCAGCAGAGACAACCGACCGGATGGAGGCAAGCGCGTGACAGTGTTCTGTGGGATCGACTGGGCGGAACATCACGTGCGCCACGAGGTGTCTGAAGTCGAGCGGAGGTGAGAGACCTTTGCCTCCTGGTCGTCGCAGCGGCCGGGTGTAGCTGAGGGCAGCCTGATCCGGGAGTCGCCGGGGAGGGTGGGAGCAGCCCTGACAACGCCGGGACGTGTCGGCACTGCCAGACGACGCGGGTCCGGTTAGCGAGACGGGAAGGTGTACGCGAGAAACCAGTGACCGACGCCCCTTAACGGCCCACCAGCTCAAATCTGGCGGATATGGGCTGGGCGCGGTGCGCACTCGCCGCT
>WHTA01000073.1 GCA_009379825.1 Streptosporangiales bacterium | reverse complement strand
CCTACGGGGGCTCGGTTCCAGCCCGACCAGGGAACGTGGGGGCCTACGGGGGCTCGGTTCCAGCCCGACCAGGGAACGTGGGGGCCTACGGGGGCTCGGTTCCAGCCCGACCAGGGAACGTGGGGGCCTACGGGGGCTCGGCCCCCGTAAAAAAATAGCGGCCCCCGCGAAGGTGAGCAGACGCTCACCGAGCAGGGGCCGCCAGCCCGTAGCCCCGACGGGATTCGAACCCGCGCTACCGCCTTGAGAGGGCGGCGTGCTAGGCCGCTACACAACGGGGCCTTGAGTGGAACGAACGATACTGCTCGATTCCGCTGGGGTACCAGGACTCGAACCTAGACTAGCTGAACCAGAATCAGCCGGGCTGCCAATTACCCCATACCCCAAGGAGAGCAGCGAACCGCTCTGCCGGAGCAGTCTAGCCGACGCCTCTCGCGGCCGCGAAGGTGGTCAGCACCTCGGGGTCGCGGTGCGTCGTCGCTGCACCGACGGGCTAGCCTGAGCGTCGTTGGCGCTCCTCGACCGCCGAAAGTGAGACCTACACCTCCATGTTGGACCGCGCCGTTGTCGACTCCCTGTTCCCCGCGGACCTGCCAGACCCCGAGCACTGGGAGCGGCAGTTCCCCGCACGCGACCTGCCCGACGGCGCGTACGTGACCAGGTTCGCCCCCTCCCCGACCGGCTTCGTGCACATCGGCGGGATCTACGCGGCGACCATCGACAAGGACCTCGCCGAGCACTCCGGCGGACGCTACGTCGTACGGGTCGAGGACACCGACCGGTCCAGGGAGGTCGCCGGCGCCCTCGGCCAGTTCGACCGCGCCTTCACGCACTTCGGCATCGTTTCCGACGAGGACGACGACCGCGGCGCGTACGGTCCGTACCACCAGTCGGCGCGGGAACGGATCTACCTGAGCTACGTCCGCGAGCTGATGCGGCAGGGCCGGGCCTACCCGTGCTTCGCGACGAAGGAGGAGCTGGCCGAGAACACCGCCCGCCAGCAGGCGGCCAAGGTGCCGACCGGCTACTACGGCTCGTGGGCGATCTGGCGCGACGCGGACCCGGAGACGGTCACCGCGAAGCTCGCCGCAGACGAGCCGCGCGTGGTGCGCTTCCGCACCCCCGACGACCCGGGCGCCCGGTCCGGCTTCACCGACGCGATCAGGGGGTACCTGGAGCACGAGGCGAACCGCAACGACGCGGTGATCCTGAAGTCGTCGGACCAGTCGCCGCGGCTGCCCACGTACCACTTCGCGCACGCGGTCGACGACCACCTGATGCGGATCACGCTGGTCGTACGCGGCGACGAGTGGATCTCCTCGGTGCCGCTGCACCTGCAGCTGTTCGACGCGCTCGGCTTCGAGCCGATCCAGTACGCGCACATCGCGCCGTTGATGAAGCAGATCACCGGCGGCAAGCGGAAGCTGTCCAAGCGCAAGGACCCCGAGGCGAGCGTCGACTTCTACCTGGAGTCCGGCTACCCCGTCGACGCCGTGCTGTACTACCTGCGCGGGCTGATCAACGGCCGGCTCGCGGAGCTCCCCCTCGACGAGGCGCTGCGCACGCCGATCGCCATCGCCGACTGCGGCGTCGCCGGGCCGCTGGTCGACCTGGTGAAGCTCGACGACATCAGCGCGAACCACATCGCCACGCTCGGCGGCGAGGCGATCCTCGACGCCGTACGCACCTGGGCGGCGGAGTTCGACGGTGAGCTGGCCGAGGTCCTCGGGGCCGAGCCCGACCTCGCGCTGCGCGCGCTGGCCGTCGAGCGCGAAGGCGTCGAGAACCCGCGCAAGGACCTGCGGAAGTGGGCCGACTTCCGCGCCGCGTACGGGTTCTTCTTCCCTTCACTGTTCACCCCGGTCACCGGTACCGCCGACGAGCGGCTGACGGAGCTCGGCGTGCCCGCCGACGTGGCCAGCGCCTTCGCGGCCGACTTCGTCGACGGCTACCAGCACCTCGACGACCAGCCGAGCTGGTTCGACCAGATCCGCGAAGTGGCCGCCAAGCACGGCTTCGCGCCGAACGCGAAGACGTACAAGAAGGACCCGGACGCCTACCCTGGCGCACTGCGCGAGGCGGCACAGCTGATCCGCGTCGCGCTGACCGGCGCCACCCGCAGCCCGGACATGCACGCGATCTGTCAGGTGCTCGGCGCCGACGAGGTGCTGCGCCGGGTCCGGCCACTCGCCGGGCGCGACTGACCGGTCAGTCGCGGGCGACGACGGGGTTGGTCAGCGTGCCGATGCCTTCGAGGGTGACCGACACCCGGTCACCGATCTGCAGCGGGCCGACCCCGGCGGGCGTGCCGGTGAGGATGACGTCGCCCGGCAGCAGCGTCATCGCCTCGGTGATGTACTCCACCAGCCCGGCGACGTCGTAGATCATCTGCGACGTGCGGCCGGACTGCTTGAGCTCGTCGCCCACCGTGCAGGTGATCGCCAGGTCGCCTGGGTCCACGTCGGTCTCGATCCACGGGCCGATGGGGCAGAACGAGTCGAACCCCTTCGCCCTGCCCCACTGCGGCTCGCGGCGCTGCAGGTCGCGTGCGGTGACGTCGTTCGCGCACGTGTAGCCGAACACGACGTCGCGCACCCGCTCCTTCGGCACCTGCCGGCAGACCCGGCCGATGACCACCGCGAGCTCGGCCTCGTAGTGCACGTCGGTGGAGACCTTCGGGTACGCGATCGGCTCGCCCGGGCCGATCACCGAGGTGGACGGCTTGAGGAACACGATCGGCTCGTCCGGCACCTCGTTGCCCAGCTCCACCGCGTGCTCGGCATAGTTCCGCCCGATCGCGACGATCTTCGTCGGGAGTACGGGGGCGACCAGCCTCGTCTCGGCTACCGGTTGCCGGTTCCCCGTCAGCTCGTAGTTCGGCTGGAACGGGTGACCGTTGATCTCCGTGATGAACTCGGCGCCCTGGTCGGTGTCGACCACACCGAACGCCAAGTCATCGCCTTTGGCAAACCTCGCGATACGCACAGCCCGAGGCTATACGGCCGCCGGCACCGCGAGCGAGTCAGCATGGGCGTGGCCGCGTCGTACCAGGTAGTACGACAGGGCGTCCTCCAGCGCCTGCCACGACGCGGCGAGCACGTTGTCGCCGACCCCGACGGTGCCCCACTCGTCCTGACCGTCACCGGTCTGCATGAGCACCCGGGTGATCGCGCCGGTGCCGTGCGCGCCCTCCAGGATGCGCACCTTGTAGTCGAGCAGCTCGACCTCGGCGAGCTCGGGGAAGATCCGTACGAGTGCCTGCCGCAGCGCCTGGTTGAGCGCGTCGAACGGGCCGATCGCCTCTGCCGTGACGACGTGCCGCTCGCCGTGCGCCGTCAGCCGTACGGTGGCCTCGCTGGTCGACCTGCCCTCGGCGAGGTGGTCGACGATCACCCGCCACGAGTCGACGGTGAACGCCCGCCGGCGCTCGCCGTCGAGGGCGTCCTTCAGGATCAGCTCGAACGACGCGTCCGCGGCGTCGTAGGTGTAGCCTGCCGCCTCGCGCGTCTTCACGGTCTCGGTGACGGTCGCGAGCGTCTCGTTGTCCGTGGACAGGTCGTAACCGAGCTCACGGCCCTTCAGCTCCACGCTCGCCCGGCCGGCCATGTCGGAGACCAGCATCCGCATGTCGTTGCCGACGGCCGCGGGATCGGCGTGCTGGTACAGCATCGGGTCGACCTTGATGGCACTGGCGTGCAGACCGGCCTTGTGCGCGAACGCGCCGTGCCCGACGTACGGCTGGCTCGCCTGCGGCGCCACGTTGGTGACCTCGGCGATCGCGTGCGCCACGTGGTAGAGGTCGGCGACCTTGTCCGCCGGCAGCACGGACATGCCGAGCTTCAGCTCCAGGTTGCCGATGACGGTGAACAGGTTCGCGTTGCCGCAGCGCTCGCCGGTGCCGTTGGCGGTGCCCTGCACGTGCGTGGCACCCGCGGCGACCGCGGCCAGCGTGTTGGCGACGGCGCAGCCGGTGTCGTTGTGCGCGTGGATGCCCAGCCGGGCGTCGGTCGCCGCGGCGACCGACGCGACGACCTCGGTCACCTCGTGCGGGAGCATGCCGCCGTTGGTGTCGCAGAGCACGACCACGTCCGCGCCCGCACGCGCGGCCGTCTCGACCACGCTCAGCGCGTACTCCGGGTCGTAGCGGTAGCCGTCGAAGAAGTGCTCGCAGTCGAGGAACACCCGACGGCCCTCGCCCACCAGGTACTCGATGGTGTCGCCGACCATCGCCAGGTTCTCCTCGCGCGTGGTGCGCAGGGCACGCTCGACGTGCCTGGAGTCCGACTTCGCCACCAGGCACACCACGTCGGTGCCGGCGTCGCGCAGCGCGAGCACCTGCCCGTCCTCGGCCGCCTTCGCGCCCGCCTTCCGGGTGGAGCCGAACGCGACCAGCTTCGCGTTCTTCAGCTCCAGCTCGGCCGCCGCCCGCCGGAAGAACTCGGTGTCCTTGGGGATCGCGCCCGGCCAGCCGCCCTCGATGAAGCCGACACCCAGCTCGTCCAGGTGCGCCGCAATCACCAGCTTGTCCGCCACGGTCAGGTTGAGACCCTGCTGCTGAGCACCGTCGCGCAGCGTGGTGTCGTACACGTGGAAGCTGTCGTCGAGAGACATCGGTCGAGGACTCCGTCCAGAAGTGTGTCGTAGGTGGACCCAACAAAAAGACCCCCCGCGGATCGCGGGAGGTCTGCGCGTCGGACCGTGGGGTCACAACGCGCTATGGGCTAATAATGCCGAGAGAGAGCACGAGCACATGATGGCACAGCCGCCCGCCGCCCGAAACCTTCGTCTCAGAGTTCGGACGGCTGTGCCACCGTTCGGTCAGCAGACCTTGTGCAGCCAGCCGTGTGTGTCGGGCCCCGCACCGGTCTGGATGCCGATCAGCGTCTGGCGCAGGTGACTGGTCACCGGGCCCTCGCCGTCCGGCGCGCAGTCCACCTCACCGCCACGCCAGCCGAGCCGGCCGATGGGTGTCAGCACGGCCGCGGTGCCGCAGGCGAACACCTCGGCCACCGCACCAGACGCGACGCCGTCGCGCCACTCGTCGATGGAGACCGGGCGCTCGGTGACCTCGCGCCCGTCGGCGCGGGCCAGCTCGATCACCGAGTCGCGGGTGATGCCCTCCAGGATCGTGCCCGTGGTCGGCGGGGTCACCAGGCTGCCGTCGGCGAGCACGAAGAAGATGTTCATGCCGCCGAGCTCGTCCACCCACTTCTGCTCGACCGCGTCCAGGAAGACGACCTGCTCGCAGCCGTTGTCGATCGCCTCCTGCTGGGCGATCAGGCTGGCCGCGTAGTTGCCGGCGCACTTCGCCGCCCCGGTGCCGCCTGGCGCGGCCCTGGTGTACTCCTCCGACACCCAGATCGACACCGGCTTCACGCCGCCGGCGAAGTACGAGCCCGCCGGCGACGCCACCACGCAGAACGTGACGTGCCGCGACGGCCGCACCCCGAGGAAGGTCTCGTTGGCGAACATGAACGGCCGCACGTACAGGCTCTTGCCCTCGTCGGTGGGCACCCAGTCGCGGTCGGTCGAGACCAGCGCGTCGCCGGCGGCCACGAACGTCTCCACCGGGAGCTCGGGCAGCGCCATCCGGTGCGACGAGCGCTGCATCCGCCGCCCGTTGGCATCCGGCCGGAAGGTGCAGATCGAGCCGTCCGGCTGCCGGTAGGCCTTGTAGCCCTCGAAGATCGACTGGGCGTAGTGCAACACGGCGTTCGCCGGGTCGAGCTGGAACGGGCCGTACGGGCGCAGCTCACCGTCGTGCCAGCCGCGCTCGGCCTCCCACTCGACGACCACCATGTGGTCGGTGAAGTTCTGCCCGAAGCCGGGCGACTGGAGTACCGCCTCGCGCTCGGCCGCCGGCATCGGTCGGCTGGTGGGCTTCAACTCGATGTTTATCGGACCGTGCGCTGTCGTACTCATCGCAACTCCTCGACGCAGAGCTTCCTGGAACGTTAGCAGCGGACGCCTCGATGTTGTTAGGACGCCCTACTAACTCCGCCCGGAAGCGCACCTCGAGGAGGTGCGTCGCTCGCCAGCGGAGTTAGTTCGCAGCGGCCAGCTCTGCGATGTCCATCCCCACTTCTTGGGTGGATCTGGCCTGCCACTCGCTGCCGCGTTCGGCGATGTCCCGCCCCACGGCCCACTCGATCCGCTGCGCCAGGTCAGGATATCCCAGATGGTCCAGCAGCAGGGCGCCGGAGAGGATCGTCGCGGTCGGGTCGGCCTTGCCCTGCCCGGCGATGTCGGGCGCCGAGCCGTGCACCGGCTCGAACATGCTCGGGTAGGTGCCTTCTGGGTTGACGTTGCCGCTCGCCGCGAGCCCGATGCCGCCGGCGATGGCCGCGCCGAGGTCGGTGAGGATGTCGCCGAACAGGTTGTCGGTGACGACCACGTCGAACCGCTCGGGGTCGGAGACGAAGAACATCGAAGCGGCGTCGACGTGCTGGTACTCGACGGTCACGTCGGAGAACTCGGTCGCCAGCCGGTCGACGGTGCGCTTCCACAGGTCGCCTGCGTAGCTAAGCACGTTCGTCTTGTGCACGAGGGTGAGGTGCTTGCGCGGCCTGGCCTGCGCCCGCTTGAACGCGTACCGCACGACGCGCTCGACGCCGAACGCCGTGTTGTAGCTGTCCTGCGTCGCCACCTCCTGCGGCGTGCCCTTGCGCAGCACACCGCCACCGCCGACGTACGGGCCCTCGGTGCCCTCCCGCACGACGATCATGTCGATGTCGTCCGGCTCCGCACCGACCAGCGGGCACGGCACGCCGGGGTACAGCCGCACCGGCCGCAGGTTCACGTAGTGCTCGAACTCGAAGCGCAGCGTCAGCAGCAGGCCGCGCTCGAGCACGCCGGGCGGTACCCGTGGGTCGCCCACGGCGCCGAGCAGGATCGCGTCGGTCCGGCGGAGCTCGTCGAGCACACTGTCCGGCAGCGTCTCACCTGATGCCAGGTAGCGGCCCGCGCCGAGGTCGTACTCGACGACGTCCAGCTTGACGTCCGCGGGCAGGACCGCCTCGATGACCCGTTGGGCCTCGGGGACAACCTCGGCGCCGATGCCGTCGCCGGGTACGAGTGCAAGCTTGATGGTTCGCGGCATGTTGCCCGACATTACCGGGCCGGCGGGTGCCTGCGCCCGGCGGTCTCAGCAGGTGAAAGGCGACGGGGTGCGCGGCGCCGGGTCCGGCTCCCCTCGCGCCGGACCGGCACCGTGGTGACCGGTGGGCGGCGTGCGGCTCAGCTCCTGCCGCCGTTGTCGCGCCGGTCCATCGCGAGCTGGACGGCGCGCCTTGCGTCGTCGTCGGCCGCACCTTCGTCGGTGACGGCGGCCTTCCGGAGGCTGGCCGCGTCTCGACGGCGCTGACCGGTCACGACGAACTCGTCAGAGTAGACGGCGCGGAGTGCGAGTGAATCCACCAGATACTCCTCGGACGGACGAGACTGTCGGCCAACGCAACACGCCGCGACGGGTGCTGGCCTGGAGTTGTGTCTCAGATCCCGCCGCGGCAAGTAAGGATGAGTACCTGGCGCTGCATGACACTTTCACATTACGGGCGCCGTCGGTCGACGTCCCGGCTCCCGGCCAGGTATCTCAACATGTGAGCCAAGTTACTTGGACGACCGACTATCTCGCCGAGCACCCGCGTTGCCCCGCCGACCTGCGGCTACGGTGAGCCGCGCCACGGTCACCGGCGACCGTGTCGGTCCGTCAGCCGGACGGCCGGCGGTCTAGCGTGGTGGGTGTGAACCTTCCGTCTCGGCAACTCACCGAAGACACCACACCCCGTCCAACCGCCGGCCTCGTCGCGCCCGCGGGCCGCGACGGGCACCTGATCGCGCTGGACGTCGACGGCACCCTGCTCGACGGCGAACACCTCGCACCCGACGTCCGTGCGGCGGTCAGCAAGCTCGCGGCCCGGATGCACGTGGTGCTGGCCACCGGGCGCTGCGTCGTCTCCACCAAGCTGGTCGCCGACCGGCTCGGCCTGTTCGACGGCTACGCCGTCTGCAGCAACGGCGCGGCCGTCGTGCATCTCGGCACTGGCGAGCCGGTGCTGATGACCACGTTCGAGCCCGGCCCCGCCGTGCGGACGCTGCTGCAGTACATGCCGGCCGCGCTCGTCGCCGTCGAGGAGTTCGGCGTCGGCTACCGGGTGAGCGCCCCGTTCCCGCCGGGCGAGCTCACCGGCATCCAGCGGGTACAGCCGCTGGACGAGCTGCTGGACGGGCCGGCACCGCGGGTCGTGGTCTGCCGGCCGGGCTGGTCCGCGGCGTCCCTGCACGAGGTGCTCGCGCGGGTCGGCCTGCACGGCGTGACGTACGCCGTCGGCACGACCGCGTGGCTCGACCTCACCCCGGACGGCGTCACGAAAGCCGCCGGCCTGGAGCACGTGCGGTCCTGGCTCGACGTGCCGCCGCACCGGACTACGGCGATCGGCGACGGCCACAACGACATCGACATGCTGCGGTGGGCACACCAGGGCCTGGCCATGGCCGAGGCCGCCCCCGAGGTGCAGGCCGCCGCCGACGCGGTCATCGGCTCCGTCCGCGACGCCGCCGTGGCGCGCGAGCTCACCCACCGCTTCGGCTGAGCCGCTAACCGGTGAAGAGGTTGGCCGCCTTGAGCAGGGTCTGGTAGACGCCGTAGGCGAGCGGGATGCCGACCAGCAGCCAGGAGATCGTCAGTTTCGCCTTCATGCCGCCTCCTCCGTGCTGGACACCCGGACGTCCTCGGGCTCGTGGAACCGCTGCGCGACCGGCCGCACGAGCAGGTTCGCGACGAACCCGACGACCAGGATGCCGATCATGGTGAACAGCGCCGGCCGGTACGCGCTCGCGGTGAGCGTGCCCGGTTCACCCTGGGCGTCGAGGAACGCGTTGACGATCACCGGCCCGGCCACGCCTGCGGCGGACCACGCGGTGAGCAGCCGGCCGTGGATCGCGCCGACCTGGTACGTGCCGAACAGGTCGCGCAGGTACGCCGGCACCGTCGCGAAGCCGCCACCGTAGAACGACAGCATGCCCATGGCGAAGATGACGAACAGGATCACCGACGTGCTGCCGAGCAGCGCGACGCCCAGGTAGAGCAGGATCCCGACGCCCAGGTAGGTCATGTACATCGGCTTGCGGCCGATGATGTCGGACGTCGACGACCAGATGAACCGGCCGGCCATGTTCGCCATCGAGAGCATCCCGACGAACCCGCCGGCCGCACCGGCCGCGACGGCCGACGTGCCGTTCTCCCTGAAGAAGTCCTGGATCATCGGTGCCGCCTGCTCGAGCAGGCCGATGCCCGCGGTCACGTTGCAGAACAACACCACCCAGATGCACCAGAACGCGGGCGTCTTCACCGCGTTGCGCGCCGAGACGTTCGCCGTCGTCACGAGCGACTTCCTGGCCACCTTCGCAGGCTCGAAGCCGGCCGGTCGCCATCCCTCGGCGGGGACCCGGGCGAGGAACGCGCCGAACATCATCAGCGCGAAGTAGACGATGCCGAGCGTGACGAACATCGCCGCGACCGCCCCGCCGGTGGCCACCGAGCTCGGGTCCGCGGGGTCGTAGTTGCCGTCGAAGAACGCCATCAGCTGCCCGGACAGCGGGCTCGCCACCATCGCACCGCCACCGAACCCCATGATCGCCAGACCGGTCGCCAGCCCCGGACGGTCGGGGAACCACTTGATGAGTGTCGACACCGGCGAGATGTAGCCGATGCCGAGCCCGATGCCGCCGATGAACCCGTAGCCGAGGTACACCAGCCACAGCTGCTTGGTGGCGATGCCGAGGCCGCCGATGAGGAAGCCCGCGCCCCAGCAGCACCCGGCGGTGAACATCGCCTTGCGCGGGCCGTTCTTGTCCACCCAGGTGCCGAGCACCGCCGCGGACAGGCCGAGCATCACGATGGCGATCGAGAAGATGACCCCGATGGCCGTCTGCGACGTCCCGAAATGTGTGACTAGCGCCGTCTTGTACACGCTCGTCGCATAAACCTGGCCGATGGAGAGGTGCACCGCGAGCGCCGCGGGAGGGAACAACCAGCGGGTGTACTCAGGTCCAGCGACTGTCCGTTCCCGATCGAGGAAGCTCAGCACCGTCGACCTCCGTATCCGCCCCCATTAGCGGTTTCCGTCAGCCGCCCATCCTGCCGACCGGCCGCGCAGCTGTCGACAGCTGCCTGGCGGCCTGCGACAGGCGGGCGCTGCGGGTCGTCGAATGGTCAACCAAACGGCTGCGGAGGTCGACGGTCGCCGGTCACGCCTCGGTGAGGTCGACCTTCCGGCCGCTCTCGGCGCCTACCGCCTTGGTGATCGCCTCCACCAGGCCGGCGGGGATCGGCGAGTCGACGGTGAGCACCACGAGCGCGTGGGTGGCCTCCTCGTCCCGGCCGACCTGCATGCCGGCGATGTTCACGTCGGCCTCGCCGAGCAGCCGGCCCACCGTGCCGACCACGCCCGGACGGTCGTGGTACTTGAAGAACGCCATGTGGTCGGTGAGCACGATGTCGACGTCGTACCCGTCCACCTCGACCAGCTTCTCGATGTGCTTGAAGCCGGACAGCGTGCCGGACACCGAGTGCGTCGACCCGTCCGGCATGGCACCCCTGATGGTCACCACGTTGCGGAAGTCCGGGCTGGTCTCGGTGGTGACGAGGCTGACCTCGACGCTGCGCTCCTGCGCGTACAGCGGTGCGTTCACGTAGCTCACGGTGTCCTCGACCACGTCGGTGAACACGCCCTTGAGCGCCGCGAGCTGCAGCACCTGCACGTCGTCGGAGGCGATCTCGCCGCGCACCTCGACCTCGAGGCTGCTGGCCATGCCACCGGCGAGCGCGGTCCAGACCCGGCCGAGCTTCTCCACCAGCGGCAGTGCGGGACGGACGTCCTCGGCGATCGCGCCGCCCTGCACGTTGACGGCGTCCGGCACCAGCTCGCCGGCCAGCGCCAGCCGCACCGACTTCGCCACGGCGACGCCGGCCTTCTCCTGCGCCTCGTGCGTGCTGGCGCCGAGGTGCGGGGTGACCACGACGTTGTGGAGCGAGAACAGCGGGCTGTCGGTGCACGGCTCGCTCGGGAACACGTCCACGCCGGCGCCTGCGACCTTGCCGTCCTTCAGCGCGAGCGCGAGCGCGTTCTCGTCGATGATCCCGCCGCGCGCGGCGTTGACGATACGCACCTCGGGCTTCACCAGCTCCAGCTCGCGCTCACCGATGAGGCCCTTGGTCTCCGGGCTCTTCGGCAGGTGGATGGAGATGAAGTTGCTGTCCTTGAGCAGGTCCTCCAGGCTGACCAGCCGCACCCCGATCTGCGCAGCACGGGCCGGCTGCACGTACGGGTCGTAGGCGATCAGCTTCACGCCGAACGCGCTCAACCGCTGCGCGACCAGGATGCCGATGCGGCCGAGGCCGAGCACACCGACGACCTTGCCGTGCAGCTCGACACCGGTGTACTTGGAGCGTTTCCACTCCCCCGCCTTGAGGGCGGCATCCGCCTGCGGGACGTTCCGCGCGGCGGCCAGCAACAGCGCGATGGCGTGCTCGGCGGCGCTGACGATGTTCGACTGCGGGGCGTTCACGACCATCACGCCGCGCTTGGTGGCGGCACTGACGTCGACGTTGTCCAGCCCGACGCCCGCACGGGCGACGACCTGTAGTTTCGGCGCGGCGGCCAGGGCCTCCGCGTCGACCTTCGTGGCACTTCGCACGATCAGCGCGTCGGCTTCGGCGAGTGCGGGCAGCAGGGCGGACCTATCGGTTCCGTCGACCTGGCGAACCTCGAAATCCTCGGAGAGTACGGCGATTCCAGCGGGAGAGAGCTCGTCGGCGACGAGTACAACGGAGCGGCTCACGTAAAAGAGACCTTTCGCGGCTTTTTGGTACCGGTGTCCTCGCAAGCTCGGACACGGCTCTGTGCCCGCGTAACACAGAGTTTACTCAAGGCCCCTTGCGTGGCGAAAGCGGGCCCTCTAGCACCCGCTTTCGCCCACGTCAAACCCCGCAGGTCAGACTAGGCCGTCTCGGTAATCGGCCGGTCCACCCAGGGCATCATCGCGCGCAGCTCGTCGCCGGTCTTCTCGATCTGGTGCGCGGCCTGCTCCTTGCGGGCACCGAGGAACTTCGGCCGGCCGGCGTCGTCCTCGGCGATCCACTCACGGGCGAAGGTGCCGTCCTTGATCTCGTCGAGGATCTTCTGCATCGACTGCTTCACGTGCTCGTCGATGACCCGCGGCCCGCGGCTGTAGTCGCCGAACTCGGCCGTGTCGCTCACCGAGTACCGCATCCGGGCGATGCCGCCCTCGTACATCAGGTCCACGATCAGCTTGATCTCGTGCAGCACCTCGAAGTACGCGATCTCCGGCTGGTAGCCGGCGTTCACCAGCGTCTCGAACGCGGCCTGGGACAGGTGCGAGATGCCGCCGCAGAGCACGGCCTGCTCACCGAACAGGTCGGTCTCGGTCTCCTCGGTGAACGTGGTCTTGATCGCGCCGGCCCGGGTGCCGCCTACCGCTTTCGCGTAGGCCTTCGTGACATCCCATGCGCTGCCGCTCGCGTCCTGCTCGACCGCGACGAGCACCGGCACGCCCTTGCCCTCGGAGTACTGCCTGCGCACCAGGTGCCCCGGGCCCTTCGGCGCGACCATGCAGACGTCGATGTTCGCCGGCGGCTGGATCAGGTCGTACCGGATGTTGAAGCCGTGGCTGAAGAACAGCGCGTCGCCGTCGACCAGGTTCGGCTCGATGGCCTCCTTGAACAGGTGCCGCTGCACGGTGTCGGGTGCGAGCACCATGACGACGTCGGCCTCCTCACAGGCCTCGAACGGCGTGACGACCCGCAGGCCCTCGGCCTCCGCCTTCGCCCTGCTCTTCGAGCTCTCCGGCAGGCCGATGCGTACGTCGACACCGGAGTCGCGCAGCGAGAGCGCGTGCGCGTGCCCCTGGCTGCCGTAGCCGAGTACGGCCACGTTCTTGCCCTGGATCACCGAGAGGTCGGCGTCGTCGTCGTAGTAGATCTCCGCCACAGCGGATCCTTCCCTTCCTAACTGCTTCAGGCACTCCGCTCGAGCGAACGGAGCGTGCGGTCGGTGATGGAACGCTCCCCGCGGCCGAGCGCTACCACGCCGGACTGGACGAGCTCCTTGATGCCGAACGGTTCGAGCACGCGCAGCATCGCGGCCAGTTTGTCAGGTGCGCCAGTGGCCTCGATCGTCACCGACTCGGGTGACACGTCCACCGTACGCGCACGGAACAACTGCACCGTCTCGAGCACCTGACCGCGGTTGCGGATGTCCGCGGCCACCTTCACCAGCATGAGTTTGCGCTGGACGCTGGTCTCCGGTTCGAGCTCGACGATCTTGATCACGTTCACGAGCTTGTTGAGCTGCTTCGTGACCTGTTCGAGCGACTGTGCCTCTACCCCGACCACGAGCGTGATACGGGACACGCCGGCGTGCTCGGTCGTGCCGACCGCCAGCGACTCGATGTTGAAACTACGGCGGGAGAACATCCCGGAGATGCGGGCGAGCACGCCCGGCTTGTCCTCGACGAGGACGGACAGCGTGTGGGTGGTCATCAGAGGTCGTCCTTGTCCCAGTCGGGGGCCATGTCGCGCGCCACTTTGATCGCGTCGTTGCTCGTACCGGCGGCGACCATCGGCCACACCATGGCGTCCTTGTGCACGACGAAGTCGATGACGACGGGGGCATCGTTGATGCTCATCGCCTTCTCGATGGTCGCGTCGATCTGCGCCTTGTCCTCGCACCGCAGCCCGACGCAGCCCATCGCCTCGGCGAGCTTCGCGAAGTCCGGGATACGGGTGGAGTGCAGGTCGGTGTTGGAGTAGCGGCCCTCGTAGAAGAGCGTCTGCCACTGCCGCACCATGCCGAGGCTGGAGTTGTTGATGATCGCGATCTTGACGGGGATGCCCTCCAGCGCACAGGTCGCCAGCTCCTGGTTGGTCATCTGGAAGCAGCCGTCGCCGTCGATCGCCCACACGGCCGTGTCCGGCCGGCCGACCTTCGCGCCCATCGCCGCGGGCACCGCGTACCCCATGGTGCCGAGACCACCGGAGTTGAGCCAGGTGGCCGGCTTCTCGTAGCCGATGAACTGCGCGGCCCACATCTGGTGCTGACCGACGCCGGCGACGTAGATCGCGTCCGAGCCGACGAGCTTGCCGATCCGCTCGATCACCTGCTGCGGGGCGATCGACCCGTCCTCTGGCACGTCGTAGCCCAGCGGGTACTGGGTGCGCCAGCCGTCCAGCTGCCGCCACCACTCGGTCAGGTCGGTCTTGTGCCCGCTCTCCTGCTCGGTCCGCACGGCGTCGACGAGCACCCGCAGCGTCTCCTTGCAGTCGCCGACGATCGGCACGTCCGCCGTACGGTTCTTGGAGATCTCCGCGGGATCGATGTCCACGTGCACCACCCTGGCGTCCGGCGCGAAGGTGGACAGCTCGCCCGTGACCCGGTCGTCGAACCTGGTGCCGAGCGCGACCAGCAGGTCCGCGCGCTGGAGAGCGCCGACGGCGGCCACCGAGCCGTGCATGCCGGGCATCCCGACGTGCTGCTTGTGGCTGTCGGGGAACGCGCCACGCGCCATGAGAGTGGTGACGACGGGCACGCCGGTCAGCTCGGCGAGCTCCTTCAGCTCCTCGGTCGCGCCCGCCTTGATCACGCCGCCACCGACGTACAGCACCGGGTGGCGTGACCTGGCGAGCAGCCGGGCGGCTTCCCGCACCCGCTTCGCGTTCGGTTTCGTGACCGGGCGGTAGCCGGGCAGGTACGTGCGAACCGGCCACTCGAACGACGCGGTCTTCTGCATCGCGTCCTTCGCGATGTCCACCAGCACCGGACCCGGACGCCCCGTGCCTGCGATGTGGAACGCCTCCGCGATCGCCTGCGGGATGTCCTCCGGGCGGGTCACCAGGTAGCTGTGCTTGGTGATCGGCATGGTGATGCCGCGGATGTCGGCTTCCTGGAAGCCGTCGGTGCCGATCAGCGGGGTGCCGACCTGCCCGGTCACCGCGACCATCGGCACCGAGTCCATGTGCGCGTCGGCGAGCGCCGTGACCAGGTTGGTCGCGCCCGGCCCGCTGGTGGCCATGCAGACACCGACGCGACCGGTCGCCTGCGCGTAGCCCTCGGCCGCGTGCCCGGCCCCCTGCTCGTGCCTGACGAGTACGTGCCGGATCTGCTTCGAGTCGAGCAACGGGTCGTACGCGGGCAGGATGGCCCCACCGGGAATGCCGAACACGACGTTTACACCTTCGTGCTCCAGGGCCCGGACGAGTGCCTGCGCTCCTGTCAGCTGCTCACTCATGCGCCTTTGCCTCGCTCACCATTGCTGTCTCACCAGTCTCCCGAGACCGATAGTTGGCCATCAAAAAACCCCTCGGGCCGAAGCCGTCGAGGGGTCGCGCGCAAGCAGTTTGCTCGGTCAGCTTGCGCGCTGCCCGAGTACGAGAATCCGCTGCCTCTTACTCACGGTACGTAGCCTGTCCGAATCGACCGAAAGTGTCAAGCTGGTGGACGCGCTCGTCCACCAGCTGAGACGACGTCCGCCTACCGGCCGGGACGCACCACGTGCTCGAGCGGCTCGCCTGCGACGAACCTGCGGACCTGCTCCGTCACCAGCCGCTTGGCCCGCGGGAAGAACGCCGACGTGGGCCCGCCGACGTGCGGGCTGATCAGGCAGCCGGGCGCCTGCCAGAGCGGGTGGTGCGAGGGCAGCGGCTCCGGGTCGGTGACGTCGAGCGCGGCGAGGATCCGCCCCGTCTCCAGCTCGGCGAGCAGGGCGTCGGTCTGCACGACCTTCCCGCGCGCGACGTTCACCAGCACCGCGCCGTCCTTCATCCTGGCGAGGAAGCCTGCGTCGATCATGCCGTTGCTCTCCTCGGTCAGCGGCACGAGCACGACGATCACGTCGGCGGTCGGCAGCAGGTCGGGCAGCTCGGTCATCGGGTGCACGCCTTCGCGCGCGGACCGCGCGACCCGCACCACGTCGACCTCGAAGCCGGCCAGCCGCCGCTCGACCGCCTGGCCGATCGACCCGTACCCGAGGATGAGCACCGTCTTGTCGGCGAGCGCCGGGCGCAGCTGGAACGCCCACTGGCCGTCCTGCTGCGCCCGTACGAACTCCGGGATGCCGCGCAGCGACGCCAGCGTGAGGGTGACGGCGAGCTCGGCGGTGCTCGCATCGTGCACGCCGCGTGCGTTGCACAGCGTCACGCCGTCGGGGAGGTGGTCGATGACCCCCTCGTACCCGGCGGTGAGCAGTTGCACGGTCTGCAGCTTCGGCATCTGGTCGAGGAAGCTGAGCGTCTCCGCCGGGCTCTTCATGTAGGGCGCTACGTAGAACTCGGCGTCCTCGTGCCCGCTGGGCTCGCTCGGCGGGCCGGTGTAGAGCACCGCCTCCACGTTGCCCGGCAGCTCCAGGTCGTCGAACGGGGTGACCACCCTCATGCCGACACTCCTCGATACCTCCGCACGTACTCCGCGAAGTCCCACTTCTCGAGGAACTCTCGCGTGGCCTGGTCCGCCGCGTCCAGCATGCTGATCCTGGTCTCCTCGTCGAGGTCGAAGTCGGTAGCCTTCACGGCACCGACGTCCACGAAGATCGTACGGGCCCGTACCGCCGGGTCCTCGATGTTCATCGCGTCGTTGGCGCCGTGCACGGTGTCGGCGATCGCCACCAGGTACGACAGCAGGCCGCCGACCTCTCGGGTGCGGGGCACCATCGGCGGCCGGCGCGACAGCTTCACGCCGAACGTCGGCCAGCGCGGCGGCTTCTCGTCGGTGCGGTCGAAGGCCTTGATCGGGTAGTTCGACAGCAGTCCCCCGTCGACCATCACCGACTCGCCGTAGCTGCTCTTCAGCGACACCGGCTCGTAGAAGAACGGCAGGCTGGCGGACATCCGGACGGCGTCGGCGACGGGTTGGCTGTCCGGGTCGAGGCCGTAGTCGCGGTAGTCCCACGGCAGCATGACCAGCTTACGCCGCGCCACGTCGCTGACCGTGATCACCAGCGCGTACCTGTGGTCCTCTTCGAGCGAGGTGCCCTCGTCTTCCGACAGCCGAAGATCGGCCCAGGTGCGCACGCCCAGCTGGGCGAGCTGGCTGGTGATGAACTCGTGGAGCGCGTCGCCGCGGTAGATGCCGTGGTCGACCAGCAGCGAGCCCAGGTCGACGACCGGCTGCAGCGGCCCGGCGGCCGAGCCGAGCGGGCCGCGGTCGGCGAACCTGCGGTAGTCCAGCGACAGGGCCACGTCGCGCACGTAGGTAAGGGACTCGCCGGCCAGCTGGAGTGCCGCGGTCACCGCACCGAGGATCGCCCCTGCGGACGTGCCGGCGATGCGGGGGAAGCCGTAACCCTCCCCGGCGAGCCGGCTGACCGCGCCGGCGAGCGCGACTCCCTTGACGCCGCCACCTTCGAGGACCAGATCGGCCTTGCGGTCACCGTGCACGTCGCTTCCTCGTCGCTCGTCGCGTGCTGCCGTCGCAGGAGTCTACGCAAGTGCCCGCGCCGCCGGGCCGCACCCGCGGAAGAGTCTTCAGCCGATCGTCATCTCGCCGAGACACCTGGGCACGTAGGGTCGACGGATGGGGTCCCGCGGGTCCGTACTCGCCGCGACGGTGGTCGCACTGACCATGCTCGCCGCTTGCACGCCCGACGACGGGGGCGGCGGGTCGCGCGGAACGCCCTCGCCGCCCGCCACCACGTCCACTCCGGGCGGCAGCGGCCAGGCGGTCACCGGTTCGCCCGAGGTGCTGGTCACCGGGCTCGAGGTGCCGTGGGGCATCGCGTTCCTGCCGGACGGGTCGGCGCTGGTCAGCGAACGCGACCGGCACCGCATCGTGCGGGTCACGGCGGACGGCGACAGCGAGCCGGTCGGCGACATCGACGGCGTCAGCGACGACACGTCCGAGGGCGGCCTGATGGGGCTGGCGCTGTCGCCCGAGGTCCGCGAGGACCGGCTCGTCTACGCGTACCTCACCGCGGACGCGGACAACCGCGTGATCAGCTTCCGCTACGGCGGCGGCCGGGTGCGCGACCAGCAACCGGTGTTCACCGGCATCCCGAAGGCCACCATCCACGACGGCGGCCGGATCGCGTTCGGCCCGGACAAGATGCTGTACGTCGCCACCGGCGACGCCACGCAGCAGGACCGCGCGCAGGACACCGACTACCTCGGCGGCAAGATCCTCCGGATGACCCCGGCCGGCGAGCCGGCACCGGGCAATCCCGACGGCGACTCGGTCGTCTACACCGTCGGCCACCGCAACCCGCAGGGCCTGGCTTGGGGACCTGGTGACCGGCTCTACCAGGCGGAGTTCGGCAACGTCCAGCTGGACGAGCTCAACCTGCTGCGGCCCGGCCGCAACTACGGCTGGCCGGACGTCGAGGGCACCCTCGGACCGCGCCGCGACGAGTTCGAGTCCCCGCTGCAGACCTGGGCGACCGGCGAAGCGTCGCCGTCCGGCCTCGCGTACGCCGGCGGCTCGCTCTGGCTAGCCACCCTGCAGGGCAAGAACCTCTACCGAATGCCGGTGACGGCCGACGGCTCGGTCGGCAAGCCCCGCCCCCTGTACGACGACCGCTGGGGCCGCCTCCGCACCGTAACCCCAGCCCCGGACGGCTCCCTGTGGGTCACCACGTCGAACAAGGACGGCAGAGGCGACCTACTGAACCGCAGCGACCGGATCATCCGCATCCCCCTGCGCTGACCCGCCACCCCCGCGGTGATCAACCGGCGCCGAGGCGCTCGAGGAGCAGCCCGCGGAAGAGGCCTCGCGACCGCATCACCCGCATCCCCCTGCGCTGACCCGCCACCCCCAGCGATGACCAGCCGGCGCCGCGGAAACACTCCGCGACCGTGTCCCGCCACGCTGACCCGACCACCACAGCAACCAGCCGACACCAAGGCGCATCACGAACAACCCGCAGCACACCCGGCGACCGCAACCCACCGAGCTCCCACCCGACCCGCAGCGGTGATCAGCTGGCGTCGCGGACGCGCTCGGGGTCCGTGTGCCGCTGCGGTGATTCGGCGGGCGGGGGGATCAGTTGGCGCCCAGGCGCTCCAGGAGGAGCTCGCGGATGCGCTTGGCGTCGGCTTGGCCGCGCATTGCCTTCATTACCTGGCCGACCAGGGGGCCTACGGCGGCGACCTTGCCGTCGCGGACCTTCTGCGCGACGTCTGGGTTGCCCGCGATCGCCTCGTCGGCGGCGGCTACCAATGCGCTCTCGTCGGTGACGACCGCCAGGCTGCGGGCGGCGACCACCGCGTCCGGGTCGCCCTCGCCGGCAAGCACGCCGTCGAACACCTCGCGGGCGAGCTTGTCGGTGAGCCGGCCCTCGGCGACCAGGGCGCTGATCCGCGCCACCTGCTCCGGTGTGACCGGCAGCTCGGCGAGGTCGGTGCCCTGCTCGGTCGCCCGGCGCGACAGCTCGTTCATCCACCACTTGCGCGCGTCGTTCGGCGAGGCGCCCGCGGCCACCGTGCGCTCGACCAGGTCGACGGCGTCCGCGTTCACCAGGTCGCGTAGCTCCAGCTCGGACAGCGACCACTCCGCGGCGATCCGCCGCCGCTTCGCCGCCGGCAGCTCGGGCAGCTCGGCGCGGATCAGCTCGACCCAGTCGGCGTCCGGCGCCACCGGCGCCAGGTCCGGCTCGGGGAAGTACCTGTAGTCCTCCGCCTGCTCCTTGCTGCGTCCGGCGACCGTGGACGCGGTGTCCTCCTGGAAGTGCCTGGTCTCCTGCCTCACGGTGCCGCCGGCGTCGAGCACCGCGGCCTGCCGCTCGATCTCGTGCCGCACGGCACGCTCGACGGTGCGCAGCGAGTTCACGTTCTTCGTCTCGGTGCGCTTGCCCCACTCGGTGGCGCCGCGCGGCGCGAGCGACACGTTCACGTCGCAGCGCAGCGAGCCCTCCTCCATCCGAACGTCGGAGACACCCAGCGACCGGCAGACCGCCCGCAGCTCCGTCGCGTACGCGCGCGCCACCGCGGGTGCGTCCGCGCCCGTGCCCTCGATCGGCCGGGTGACGATCTCCACCAGCGGGATACCGGCACGGTTGTAGTCGACGAGCGAGTAGTCCGCGCCGTGGATGCGGCCGGACGTGCCGACGTGCATCGACTTGCCGGTGTCCTCCTCCAGGTGCACCCGCTCGATCTCCACCCGCAGCGTGCGGCCGTCGATCTCCACGTCGAGGTAGCCGTCGACGCAGAGCGGCTCGTCGTACTGCGAGATCTGGTAGTTCTTCGGCATGTCCGGGTAGAAGTAGTTCTTCCTGGCGAACCGGCACCAGCCCGCGATCCGGCAGTTCAGCGCCAGGCCGATCATCACCGTGTAACGGATCGCCGCCTCGTTCACCACCGGCAGCGAGCCTGGCAGGCCGAGGCAGACCGGGCACACCTGGGTGTTCGGCTCGCCGCCGAACTCCGTCGAGCAGCCGCAGAACATCTTCGTCCTGGTGCCGAGCTCGATGTGCGTCTCCAGCCCGAGCGTCGGCTCGTACGCCGCGAGCGCCTGCTCGTACGGCATCAACGTGGCAGTCACAGGACCGAAGCCTCCTCGAGCAGCAGGTGTCCCAGCCGGTCGCGCAGCGCCGCCTCGAACGCGGCACCCACCCGGTACATCCGGTCGTCGGCGAGCGTCGGCGCCATCACCTGGAAGCCAACAGGCAGCCCGTCCGCAGGCGCCGTGCCGCACGGCACGCTGATCGACGGGGTGCCGGCGAGGTTCGACGGCACCGTGCAGAGGTCGGCGAGGTACATGGCCATCGGGTCGTCGACCCGCTCCCCCAGCCGGAACGCGGTGGTCGGCGTGGTCGGCGAGACGAGCGCGTCGACCTGTTCGAACGCCGACTCGAAGTCGCGGGTGACCAGCGTACGAACCTTCTGCGCCTGCCCGTAGTACGCGTCGTAGTACCCGGAGGAGAGCGCGTAGGTGCCGATCATGATGCGGCGCTTCACCTCGGCGCCGAACCCGGCCTCGCGGGTCAGCGCCATCACCTCTTCGGCGCTGCGGGTGCCGTCGTCGGCGACCCGCAGCCCGTAGCGCATGGCGTCGTACCTGGCCAGGTTGCTCGACGCCTCGCTGGGGTTAATCAGGTAGTACGCGTCGAGCGCGTAGCTGAAGTGCGGGCACGACACCTCGACGATCTCCGCGCCGAGCTCGGCGAGCAGGTCCACACCCTCGCGGAAGCGCTGCTCCACGCCGTCGGCGTAGCCCTCGCCGGACAGCTCGCGCACCACGCCTATGCGCATCCCCTTGACGTCGGCCTGCCGCGCGGCGGCCGCCACCTGGGGCACCGGCGCGTCGATCGACGTCGAGTCGCGCGCGTCGTGGCCGGCGATCGCCTCGTGCAGCAACGCTGCGTCGAGCACCGTGCGGGCGAACGGCCCGGCCTGGTCGAGGCTGGACGAGAACGCCACCAGCCCGTACCGCGAAACCCCGCCGTAAGTCGGCTTCGCGCCGACGATGCCGCACACCGCCGCCGGCTGCCTGATCGAGCCGCCGGTGTCGGTGCCGATGGCCAGCGGCGCCTGGTGCGACGCGATCGCCGCACTCGACCCGCCGGACGAGCCGCCGGGGATCCGGTCCAGGTCCCAGGGGTTGCGGGTGGGGCCGTACGCGGAGTTCTCCGTCGAGGACCCCATGGCGAACTCGTCCATGTTGGTCTTGCCGAGCACCACGACGTCCGCCGCGCGCAGCCGGACGGCGACGGTCGAGTCGTACGGGGGCTTCCAGCCCTCGAGGACCTTCGAGCCGCAGGTGGTCGGCACGCCCCGCTGGGTGAGCACGTCTTTCAGCGCCAGCGGCACGCCGGCGAGCGGGCCGAGCTGCGTGCCGGCGGCGCGCTTCTCGTCCACGGCGCGGGCGTCGGCGAGTGCGCGGTCGGCGTCGACGTGCAGGAAGGCGTGCACCTTCTCGTCCACGGCGGCGATCCGGTCGAGGTGCGCCTGGGTGACCTCCTCCGCGGAGGTCTCACCGGACGCGATCACCTCGGCGAGCTCTGCGGCCGTGCGCCTGGTCAGGTCGGTCATGCTTCCTCCCCAAGGATGCGCGGCACCCGGAACCGGCCCTGCTCCACGGCAGGAGCCGCGTCGAGCGCCTCGTCGGGGGTCAGCTGGTCGCGTGGTTCGTCGGCGCGGAACACGTTCGTCAACGGCACGGCGTGCGACGTCGGCGGAATGTCGTCCGCGGCGACCTCGCTCACCCTCGCCACCGACGACACGATGGCGTCCAGCTGCGGCGCCAGGTGATCGAGCTCTTCGTCGGTGAGCGCAATACGCGCGAGCTGAGCAAGACGCGCCACGTCATCACGAGTGAGTGCGGGCATGCGGGCCAGTGTAGAACCGCCCGATTCGGGCGCTCACCCGGTTTCCCCTCCCGGCGGCGGAGCTGCGGCAGACTACCGGGGTGCGGGTCGAGGTCATCGTGCATCGCGGGCGGTTGGGCGCCGACGAGTTCCGAGTGCTCCGCCCGGCCGAGCCGATGCGCAGGGCCGCCCTCCTCGACGGCCACCACTGGGTGCACCTGTACGCCGACACCGACTGGGCACTGCAGGTCGGTGTGCTGTGGCTGCTGGCGGCCAGGTCGCAGCGTTCGCTGATCCACCTGGCGCCGCGCGGCGAGCTCCACCCCGACCACGAGGACGCGGAGCTCCCCCGGCTCGACCTGGTGCTGCTGCACCACAGCCTGCGTTTCGCGCCGTCCGGGTGGAAGCAACTGCGCCGCCGGCTCGACCGGGGCCGCCCGCACACCGTCGAGATCCCGGACACCGACCTGCCCCGGCCGAGCGCGTTCGACCCGGCGAGGCACTACCGGGAGAACAAGGACCTGTTCCACGAGCACCTGCACGCCGAGACGCTGTTCCTCACCGGCAGCGCGAAGGTGTTCCGCGCCACCGCGGACCGCTTCTTCGACGTCGCCGCGAACGGCCAGGACCGTCCGCCTGGCGCGGTGACCGGCCCTACTGCGCCGAGCTGCACCCCGCCGACGGCATGCTCGGCAACGATCGGCGCTTCCACGTCGTGCACACCGACAGCTGGCTGGCCGACGTGCCGCCTGAGGTCAGGCGGCGTGGGTGAGGCGGTACGTACCGGTGTGCCTGAGCAGCTGCCGGCCGCGCACCACGTCCGCGTGCTCGATCTCAACCCAGGCGTCGCGGCCGTCCAGCATGACGGTCATCACGCCGTTGTCGAACCACGGGCCCTGCTGCAGCTCCCACCGCATACCGAAGTCGGGCACGTTCGCGGCGCGTGCCAGCCGCCGACCCAGCCGGCGCATCAGCCGGGTGCCCGCGAGCCGGTGCGCGAGCTTGACCGGCAGCTCGAGCGGGTTGCGGAACGGCGACATGGTCAGCTGGTGGACCACCGTCCGTCGCTGGTCCACACCCGGCAGGCTCGCCTCGGCCAGGTACGAGCAGTGCACGTCGCCGGACAGCAGCAGCGTGCTCGCCGGTGGGTCGTCGCGCTCGGCCACCTCCTGCAACAGCGTGTGCATCTGGTCGAACGAGTCCTGGAACGCCGCCCAGTGCTCGAGGTCGACCAGCTGCCGGACGTGCTCGGCGGCCCGGCCGGGCCGGTGCCCCCAGGCGCCCTCGGCGACCGCCTCGTTCCACGCCTCCACGTGATGCACGCCGGGCGGCAGCAGGTACGGCAGTGTGGTGCCGATCAGCAGGTGGTCGATGCGCTGCCCGGCCGTGGGCGTCATCGCATGGTCGACCAGCCACCGCCACTCCGGCTCGTCGACCATCACCCGGTGCCCGTTCAGCTTGCGTGCGCAGCGACAGTCGACGGCGACCATCCGGATGCCGAGCACGTCGTTGCCGAAGTCGCGGTAGAAGCTCCAACGGGTGGACTCAGGCTCGGTGTCCGCCCGCCAGGCGAACTCGTCCAGCAGCCTGGTGCGTTCGTCGTCGTCGTCGATCTGGCGCAGCTTCTGGTACGTGACGTCCTCGGCGAGCTGGTCCGGCGAGAGGTTGCCGAGGTGCTGGTACACCCAGTACGACGCGAACCCGCCGACCACCCGGTCGCGCCACCACGGCTGCGCCGTGACGTGCTCCCGCCACTTCGCCGAGGTGTTCCAGTCGTCGCGCAGGTCGTGGTCGTCGAGGAGCATGCAGCTTGGCACGGTGGACAGCAGCCAGCGCACCGCTGGCGTGTTCCAGCTCTCGTGGTAGAGCCAGGTGTACTCCTCGAAGTCCCTGATCTCCGTGCCGAGGCCGTCGTCGATGCCGTCGTGCAGGGCCTTCAGCCGCCGGTGCAGCCGGGCGGACGGCATGTCCGCGTACACCTGGTCGCCGGCGAGGAAGAGCGCGTCCGGCCAGGTGTCGTGCGGCGCCGTGCGCATCTGGTACGCGAGCGCGACGAGCGCGTCCGCGCCGTACTTGCGCAGCCCCGCCCGGTCGAACGGCGCGACCCGCCGGCAGGACCCGAACGCCAGCCGGAACGTCTCGTCGTGCCGGAACGCCCGCACCACGCTGGGCGGGAACGGCGAGTCCGGCTCCGGCCACACCCGGGTGCCGTCCAGGTGCACCTCGTACGGTGTCTCCGAACCGGGCGACAGTCCGTCGATGACCACGAGCGCATAGTGATGGCCGTGCACGGTCCATGTCGGCTCGCGTACGCCGAGTACCTCGACCACAGCCGGCCGGTCCGTCTCGACCCAGATGGTCGCGCGCGTTTCGTCCACGTACCGCAGCAGTGGACCGACGAGAATACGCGGTGACATCCTCCGACCCTAACCCGCCCACAGCGCCCACCAGCCAACGCCGACGCGGGGGGTGATGGCGGCGGTATCAGCGGCCGTCGACCACGCGGGCACGGCGCAGCACACCGGCCGGACGGGCGGGTTCAGCGGTCGTCGTCGACCAGGCCGGCCCGGCGGAGGGCGTCGGCCAGGGCGCCTTCCGGGGCCGGCTGGCCGCCACCGCGGCCACCCTGGCCACCGCCGCGGCGGTTGCCGCGGCCGCCGCCCTGCGAACGGTTGCCACCCTGCGCGCCGCCGCCCTGCGAACGGTTGCCACCCTGCGCGCCGCCGCCCCGCGAACGGTTGCCACCCTGCGCGCCGCCGCCCCGCGAACGGTTGCCACCCTGCGCGCCGCCGCCCCGCGAACGGTTGCCACCCTGCGCGCCGCCGCCCCGCGAACGGT
>WHTA01000072.1 GCA_009379825.1 Streptosporangiales bacterium | reverse complement strand
TCACCGCCATAGACCAACGGAAACAGAAACGGCCACCAGCTACCGCCCCGGAACACGTGACCCCAAGGGCCCCGACCATGGCAAACAGCGCCGCCTCATCGACCAGTGAAATCCTCAACCCGCGGCCGGCGCCCGGACCAGACAGCAACACCAAATCATCACCCAACACCACCGGATGCGCACCAAAAACCTCAACCACGCCAGCATCACACAACACTCTCGCCGCCAAGGCCTCGTTGTGACCCAACCGCCCCCATCCATCAAAAGGAACGCCGATGAGTTCCACGTCAGCCACGACCCCATTATCCCGGGGAGTAACCCATCAGGCCAAGCTGACAAGTAAGCTCCGCTCGGTAACCGACATGGGAGGCGGCGATGGCTGACGGTTTCAACCCGGCGGAGGTGTGGGCGCCGAACGGGCGAGCATTCTCCCAAGGAGTAATCCAGGGACCAGGCGAAGTCATCCACGTCACCGGCCAGGTCGCCTGGGACAAGGACAGCAAAGTCGTCGGCGCCGACAGCGCTCACGCCCAGATGGAGAAGTCCATCGACAACGTCCGCGTCATCCTCGACAGTGTCGGCGGTACCCTCAACGACATCGTCTCGATGACCATCTACTTCCTCGACCGCAATGACCTTCCCGCGATCCAAGAGGTACGCGCGCGACACTTTCCCGTCGAGTCTGCGCCGGCCAGTGCGCTCATCCAGGTACCTGGCCTTGTTGTACCAGAGCTCCTGGTCGAACTCGTGCCGATCGCAGTCGTGCCACAAAGCCGCTTCCGACGACCGAATTAGAGCGTTCATCAGTCCAGCGAGCGCGAACCTTCCTACTTGTCGTGCTGTCGGCGCACCATCTCGGTGATCCAGGTGGGCGCGAACGGAGACGTGCAGCCCGGGGAAGTCGGGTAGTCCCTGAGCACCTCTAGGCGCTCACCGATGTCGATCGCACGGGTGCGGTGCTCGGCGTGCTCGATGCCGATCTGCCCCAGACACTCGTTCATCGCCCACTGCAGGCGATCCGGGGCGTCTTTCATCTCCGCTTCGATGACGTCGAGCAGTCCTGCGAGGTCGAGGCCCTCGGGCTTCTTCCTCACCCGTTCGGTGGTCAGCGCCCAGCCGGCGCTCGCGACCACCGGATCCGGATCGGCGGACCAGGCCAGGCGCAGCTCTTCGGAGTGCGGGTTCTTCTTCACTACGTAGCTCACGAGCCAGCCGTGCACCTTGGGTGTGCGCGCCTTGCGCAACATGACGTCCAACTCGTCACGCTCGAACGCCTTCGGGCGGCAGATCAGGATCGCCAGCAGTCTCGCCGCGGTGTCATCGGTCTCCCAGAGCTGGCGCGCGAGTTCCTGCTGCGTCTTCAGCCGCTTCGCGAGCGCGCGCAGCTTGCCGAGGTTCACCCCGTGATCGTCACCGTGTTGCTCGTTCACCTCGCGGGTCCTCGGGTCCTCGAGCTCGGCCAGCTCGGCCAGCACCTCGGCCACCGTCGTCTCGGCCACATCAGCCTCCTGTCCACCACGTGCGAGATTCAGCCTATGACCGAAGTCGGCACGACCTGAGCTGTAACCGCCCCTACAGCTCCAGTCGAAAGCTGATACCTGGACAGCCGCTCAGGACCACCTCGCCGACCGGGACGAAGCCGGTGCGGACGAGTACGGTCCTGGACCCCATGTTGTCGACCGTCGTTGCTGCGCGTAGCACGGTCAATTCGTACTCGGCGACCGCTAGTGCACATACCTGCCGCACTGCCGCCGTGACCACGCCTCGCCCGGCTGCCCGTTCGGCGATTCGGTAGCCGAGCTCCGCCGCGCCCTCGGCCGCCTCCACAAGGTTGACCCGGCCCACGATCGTGCCGTCGTCTTCCACCAGCACGTGGAAGAAGTCCGTCCCTTCGGCCTGCCAGGCGAGCAGTTGACGGTGCCGCTCGGCGAACTCGGTGAAGTACGCGTCGCCGCGATCCGGCACCGAGGCGGCGAAATAGGCCCGGTTCTCCTCCTCGAAGGCGCGCAGAGCCGGAGCGTGGTCCTGGCGCACGAGCTGCAGCTCGGGCATCGGTTGGTGACCGCTCAGGGCGTCCGGCCGATGAAGGCGAGCAACCTGGTCTGCACGTCCGCGTCGTCGGCTACCGGTACTTGCGGGCCGAAGTGGCCGCTCGCGCGCAGCGCGTCGTCCATCGGGAGCATCGCGTCGAGCAGCTCTGCGCACTTGTCCGGGTCGAGACGCTCGTCCTGGCCGGTCGCGCGGGCGAGATCCCAGGTGTGCATGAAGACGTCCACCGTGTAGAACGAGTCCACCGCACGGTCGAGCGGTACGTCGCCGATGTGCGGGTTCGACAACACCTTCCCCGGCGTGGCCGGGTCGTCGAGGAGTGCCTGCACCGCCTCGCACTGGACGAGCCACGCCGCCAGCGGGTCGTCGTCGACCGACAGCCCCTTCGGCAGCTGTACGCCAGCTCCGGAGGACAGGACCGCCGGGAACCACTCGACGAGGTGGCCCACCACGTCGCGCGCGACCCACCCCTCGCACGGCGCCGGGTTGTCCCACGCGTCCGGCTGGACGCCGCGAACGCGGTCGGTGAAGACGCCTGCGATGGCGCGGTGCTCGTCGGCCGGATTGGCCATGGCTACCTCGATCCCTCCGTCAGGCCGACAGCTGCCAGTCGACCCGTACGGACGGCGGGGCGTACGAGTGGAGGGCCGCGCCGAACACCGCCGGGCCACTGGCGAAATCGGTGGTCCGCAGAACCAGGAGACTGCTCGCTTCAGGCACACCGAGGCGCGCCGCGAACCGGCGGCGGAAGGGCGAAAGCAGCGGCAGCCGGCGCCCGGACGACGCCCGCGCGACCAGGAACGTGGTCGGACCGAGCCGTTCGGACCGCACGAACTCGATCTCCGCCCACGACAGCCACACCGCCGTGCCGAACCCCCGCAGCTCGACGCCTCTACCGTCGAAGCACACCTCGCGGATCCTCGTCCAGTACCAGAAGGACGCCGGCCCTACCGTCGCGATCGTCACGCCGGCGGCAACCGCCACCGCCCGCCGCCATCCGACCAACCTGCTGCCGAGAAGCACCGCCGTCAGCCCGCCCGCACACTCCGCCACACCCACCGACACGATCGGTGAGCGCGGCCGCAGCAGGACTGCCGTCATGTCGGCTCCGCTCCCTTCCCCTGGTCCAGGTAGAGGCAGAAAGGGTGGCCGGCCGGGTCGAGCAGCACCCGCACTGTCTCCTGCGGCTGGTACGACGCGAGCTCCGCGCCGACACCCACCGCATACGCGACGGCCTCCTCCAGGTCGTCGACCTCGACGTCGAGGTGCATGGACATCTGCGGCTCCCCCGGCTCGGTGGGCCACACCGGCGGCACGTAGTGCTCCTCCGTCTCGAAGGCCAGGTTGTAGCCGGCGTCCGCCGACGGCGCGACCGCTGCTCCGCCGTCGCCCTCGTGGAAGACCTGCCAACCCAGCAGCCGGGCGTAGAAGTGCGCGAGCGCGACGCCGTCCGCGGCGTCGAGCACGACGCCCCACCACGTGGTCTTCGTACGGAGTGCCATACCCACCGATTCTCGTCCTGGGCGCGGATTCCTGCCAGCCGCCACCTGGGCCCCTGGCGTACAGGAAACGGCCGTAGGCTTGGTCCCGCCAGCCAGACCCCTGCCGAGGACGTACGTGACGCGACCAATCCAGCCAGGCGACCCCGCGGCCTTCGGGCCGTTCCACGTGGACGCACGGCTCGCGGACAGCCCGTCCGGCGTGGTCTTCCTCGGCTCGGACGAGGAAGGGCGGCGCGCGGCGATCGCGACCCTCACCGGGCCCGCCGCCGAAGATCCAGCCATGCAGGCGCGGTTCCGTGAGGTCGCCGACCCGGCCGAGCTTTACGACGCCGGCGACGGGGCCCGGGTGCTCGCCGCGAACCTCGACGGCGGCCGGCCCTGGGTGGCGACGACGTACGACGGCGTCCACCCCGGCGCGGAGCGGGTGCTCGAGGAGCTGTCGTCCAACAACGCCACCGCGCGCTACTTCCAACCGTTCACGCAGTATCCGGCGCACGCCGGCTTCACGCCGGGTGAACGGCGGCGGTCGCTGCGGCCGAAGCGGCCGTGGTGGTGGTGGGTGGTCGTCACCATCGTGCTGCTCGGCCTGCTGATCCTCATGCTGCTGCTATTCGCGCGGTGTGGCGGCGGGGGCGATCCCGACCCGTCGCAGTCGCCGTCCTCAGGCTCTGGCTCGCCGTCGCAGTCGACGAGCCAGTCGCAGACGCCGTCGTCATCGTCATCGGGGAGCCAGTCGTCGTCCGGTTCGAACAGCCCGTCGCAGTCGTCCAGCGGACAGTCCCCGTCCAGCGGCAGCCCGACCACCAGCGGTACCGGGTCGGGCAGCCCGAGCGGCACGGGCACCGGCGAGCCCACCGGCGCCCCGCTGCACCCACCGCTACCCACCAGGTGAGCCGATGAGTGACGAACTCCGCGACCGGGCGGTCGCCGTACTCGACGCGAGTGCGCCGGGCGCTGCCGGCGGCGAGTTCTTCGCCGACATCGCGTGGAGCGAGCTCCTCGAGACGGCGTCCGGCGTCCGCGCCTACAACTCGGCGCGATCCTCACCAGGCGATCACCGGGCCGGCTGGCCCCGGACGCCACCGGCACGGACGTCGCCCAGGTACTCGAGACCTACCGCGCCGACGTCCTACACGCCGGCAAGAACAGCACGTCCGGCGACACAGCCGCACGCTTCGACGCCAGCCTCGAGGTGCTCCGCCAGCTCGGCCCGCTAACCGCCGCAGCGCCCGAGGCGCCGCCGACCGCCCCGGCGACCCCGACCCCTGCGGCACCGGCCGAACCACTGACCAACACCCGCGCACCCGGGCGATCCGACCACCGTTGGGCCGGCCACACCGGGGCCTGCGATCCCCGGTGATACAGCCACGACCGGGCTGGCCACTGCTGCGCAGGTCAGTCCCGCCACGGTCGGACCGACGACACCAGCACCCCCCGGTTCCGGGCGGTCCGGCCACGGTCGGGCTGGCCACGGCGTGCCCTGGTGCGCCGGGCGATCCGGCCAGGGAGACTGAGCTGGCCAGGGTCGCCAGCGCGCTCGCGGCGGTGGTGTGGCGGGCCCAGGACACCGCGATGCAGCGCGCTCGCGCCGCTCCGCGGCCGCACGGCGCGCCGGCGCCGCACCCACACCCACACCCGTCTCGTCCCACCGGGCAGGCGCCGCAGCCGCACCCACGGCAGTCCGGTCCCGCCAGGCAGGCGAAGCCGGAACCGGCGGTGGGGTTCCGCTTGGCCCGGGCGGTGGCCATGCTGGCGGTCGCCCATCAGGTGGCGAACGCCGTGCTCGACGACAGCGGCGCCGAGGACTGGTACCTGCTGGCCGGTCGTCATGGTCGTCGCGCTTGGGCCGCAGCTGTCGCGCAAGACTCCGCGTGTGATGCGGTTGGTGTTCGCCTCGCTGCCGGGCGCGTTGCTCACGGTCGCCGCGACGCAGTGGCGATACGACCTGCCCGTCCTCGCGTACGCGACCGTGCTGGCCTTCGGCATCGTGATGAACCTCGTCTACTTCATCGCGGCCATCCGGATGAGCTGGCGACCACCGGGGCAACGACCAAGGAGGCAGACCTCTCCGCACGCCCACGACCAGGTCAGCTAGACTGCACCGCGCGGCCAAACGCGGTTGTGGGTGTCCACGACTGGCGTGGTCGCACCAGGGCAGGTAGCTCAGTTGGTACGAGCGTTCGCCTGAAAAGCGAAAGGTCGGCGGTTCGACCCCGCCCCTGCCCACCACGTGGACCGTCCTCAGTCCGGGACGTCGAACACGATCTTGCGAACCTCGCAGATTGCCTGGTCCAGGTCGGTCACCGCCGTGGCGAGCATGTCGCGTACGTCGGGGTCGTCGGCGTGCTGTGAGGCACGCTGGAGGGTCAGGCCCACGGCATACATCCGTCGGACCAGCCGGTCGGTCAGCTGGGACGCGATGCGGTCCCGTTCCTGCATCAGTACCGGGTCCACGCCACCTTCGTCCGGAGGCTCGACTCGGGGAGCCGTGACGAGTTCCATGCCTCAACTACTAACCCGGCTGCCGGCCCGATACGCAGGAACCGCAGAAGACGGACCCCGCGCGCCCGAGGCACTCCGCTATGCAGCACGGATCTACGCACGGTCAGCCCAGCGTGAGCGGTGACCCCCACCACGAAAACGGGGGACTAGGCGGGGGCCACCGCGGCCCGCGGCAAACTCGGTGCGCCCGGTGGTGCATCAATGGAGGGAGCAACAGCTCCGTTAATACACCCGGAGGCAGCGAGTTCGCCAGCAGTGACGGCCGCCGGTGATCCTGAGAGGATCCGGGCATGGCCGAAGCTGACCTGGTGATCGCTGGCGGAACAGTCGTCACGCCGGAGGGGCGGCGCCGGGCGGACGTCGCCGTCGCGGAAGGGCGCGTGGTCGCCGTCGGCGCGGACGTGCCGAGCGCTGCGGCGACCGTCGATGCCGGCGGCCTGCTCGTGCTCCCCGGCGGGGTGGACACGCACGTGCACCTGATGGACCCGGGCAGCACCGAGCGGGAGGACTTCCCCACTGGAACGAACGCCGCCGCCGTGGCCGGCGTCACCACCATCGTCGAGCACGCACACGGCCAACCCGTACGCACCGTCGACGACCTGGCGGCGAAGCTGGACTACCTGCACGGACGCGCGAACGTCGACTTCGGGCTCGCCGCGCACGCGTGGCCGGGACACGCCGACGCGGTCCCTGCGCTGTGGGCCGCCGGCGTCGCGTTCTTCAAGGTGTTCACCTGCACCACGCACGGCGTGCCCGGTCACGACGCGGCGGCACTCAAGGCGCATCTGGCGGCGACCGCGCTCGCCGGCGGGGTCAGCCTGCTGCACTGCGAGGACGAGTCGCTCACCGCGTCCGCGGAGACGCTGCTGCGCGAGCAGGGCAGGTCGGACGCCGGCCTGCTCACCGAGTGGCGCAGCCACGACGCCGAGCTGGTAGCCGCAGCCGTGGCGGCCCTGCTGGTCAGGCGCACAGGCGCGCGGGCCACCGTCGCGCACGTCAGCAACCCCGAGGTCGCGGCGTACGTGGCCGCGGAGCGCCGGCGCGGCGCGAACCTGGCCGCCGAGGGCTGCCCGCAGTACTTCCTGCTGCGCGAGGACGAGGTGCACGACCACGGCGCGCTGCGCAAGTTCACCCCGCCGGCGCGCGCACGCACCGGGCACGACGAGGCGGAGATGTGGCGGCTGCTGCGCAACGGCGTGCTGACCCACATGTCCACCGACCACGCACCGTCCACCCTGGAGCAGAAGCGAGCCGGCGACATCTGGAACGTCCACTTCGGGTTGCCCGGGCTCGACAGCACCATGGCGATCCTGCTCGACGCCACCGCGCGCGGCGAGCTCGCGTACGAGGACGTGGTGCGCGTCTATGCGGAGACCCCGGCGAAGACGTACGGGCTGTGGCCGCGCAAGGGCCGGCTCGCCCCCGGCGCGGACGCGGACGTCGTGCTCGTCGATCCGGCGGCGGAACGCACGCTGCGCAACGAGGACGTCATCTCCAAGGCCGGCTGGACCCCGTTCCACGGCAGGCCGGTCACCGGCCGGCCGGTACGTACGTACCTGCGCGGCCAGCTGGTCGCCGACGGCGGACATCCGGTCGACGCGCGCGCCGGCCGCTTCCTGCGCGGGCCCGGACGCGTCTGATACTCGCCGCTAACAGAGCCTTGACACCGTATATTCTCAGAGGGCTATATTGCTCAAATGGAAAGTACGTTCTCGGTACTGGCCGAACCGCGGCGGCGGGAGATCCTCGATCTGCTCCGCGCCGGGGAGCGGCCGGTGGGGGAACTGGTCGAGCAGCTCGCCCTGGCGCAGCCGACCGTCTCGAAGCACCTGAAGGTGCTCCGCGAGGTCGGGCTGGTGGAGGTCAGGCACGATGCGCAGCGTCGCTGGTACCGGCTGCGGCCGGAACCGCTGGCCGAGGTCGACGCCTGGCTCGCCCCCTACCGCGAGCTGTGGAACGCGAGCCTGGACGCCCTCGAGCGCCACCTCGACACCATGCCGGACGACTGACGACGGGAGGAGTACCTGCAGTGGACACACCATTGGCTACCTTGCACACCCTCGAGGGCAGGCTGACGCTGCGGTTCGAACGGCTGTTGGCGCACCCGCAGGAGAAGGTGTGGCGGGCGATCACCGACCCGGCCGAGATGCTGCACTGGTTCCCGGCCACGGTCACCACCGACCTGGCGATCGGCGCGCCGATGCGGTTCAGCTTCGAGGGCCACAACCCGGACATGGACGCGACCGGCAGCGAGACCGGGGAGGTCCTGGAACTCGACCCGCCCAAGGTGTACGCGTTCTGCTGGGCCGAGTCGGTACTGCGGTTCGAGCTGCTGCCGACCGCCGAAGGCTGCCGGCTGATCTTCACGCAAACGCTGTCGGGCACCGGCACGCACGGCGACCTGCCGTCGACGGCACGGCAGGCGGCCGGCTGGGATGGCTGCCTGGGCCTGCTCGCCGCCCGGCTGGACGGCACGTCCGCCGAGGCGACGGAGTCGTGGTGGCAGCGCGCCGAGCGCTACGTCGCGGAGTTCGGTCTCGGCGACGGCACCGCAGAACCCGCAGCCGACGGCTGGGTGGTGCGGTTCGAGCGCGATCTCGTGCAGTCACCCGACCAGGTCTGGCAGCTGCTCACCGGCGGCGGCGAGCTCGACCCGGGCGCCGCGCCGCCCGTCCAGCTCACCCACGGCTACGTGCAGACCGGCACGATCACCGACGTAGCAGCGCAGCGCACCGTCGAGTACACCTGGCTACACGAAGGCGCGCCCGCCGGGCGGGTGCGGTTCGAGTGCCCCGAGCAACAGCCCATCGGCACCAGGCTGGTGGTCACCCAGACCGTCCCGAGCCACCTCGCGCACCTGCGCGCCACGTTGCTTGCCGCCTGGCAGACGCACCTCGAGCTGCTGTTCGCCGCCCTGCACGGCGACGTGCGCTGCCCGTGGCCGGCCGACCGCACCGACGAGCTGCGGGACATGTACGCCGCCCGCCTGGAGAACGGGCAGTGATGCACGAACCGCGACGCACCGCCGACGGCAGGCTCGCGCTGGTCTTCGAGCGCCACCTCGACCACCCGCAGGAGAAGGTGTGGCGCGCGCTCACCGAACCGGCGCACCTCAGCCAGTGGTACCCGTTCACCGTCACCGAGCTCGACCTCACCGTCGGCGGGAAGATCGGCTTCGACGACGGCGAGGGCACCACCCTGGCCGGGGTCGTACGGGAGCTCGACCCGCCGCGGGTCTTCGCGTTCAGCGAGGAGGACGACCTGGCGCACTTCGAGCTCCGCCCGGACGATGCCGGATGCACGCTGGTCTTCACCCACACGTTCGCCGAGGCGAACGCCGCACCCGGTGCCGGCGAGGGCTGGCGGCGTTGCCTGGACGCCCTCACCACGCTGGTGACGGCGAGCGCGGACGACGACCGGCTCGGCACGGTGGTGACGGTCGACGACCGGACGGCGTTGCGGTTCGAGCGGCTGCTGCCACACCCACCGGCGAAGGTGTGGCACGCGCTCACCGAGGCGGACGAGCTGCGCGCCTGGTTCGCCGCGTGGTCGACCGCGATCTCACCGCCGGCGCACGGGTGGCGTTCACCGCCACCCCCGAGGCGAAGCAGGCGATGGCGATCCCGGACGGCGAGGACTCATTCGGCACCGGCGTGGTGCCGGTCGCGGAACCACACCGGTTGCTCGAGTACATGTGGGGTGGCGAGACGCTGCGCTGGGAGCTGGCCGAAGAAGCCGGCGGGTGCCGGCTGGTCTTCACCGACCTGCTGGACGGCTACGAGGTCGGACCGGACGGGTGCGCCGGCTGGCACGCCGCGCTCGAGCTGCTGCGCGCCCGCCTGGACGGACGCACCGTCAGCTGGTCGGCGTGGGACCGGTTGGGCCCGCTCACCACGGTGTACGCGCGCGCGTTGCGCTAGCTGAGGGACTTGCGGAACTCGAGGTAGCCGCGCACCGGGCCGCGTACGGTGAAGCCCAGCGCCTGGTGGAACTTCACCGACGTCTCGTTGATCGGCCCGGTGACCGCCCACACCTCCGTACGGCCGTCGGCGCGGGCCAGCTCGAAGAACCTGCCGTAGAGGTCGCGGGCGAGCCCGCTGCGGCGCATGTCGGGACGCACCCCGACGAAGTGGATGTACGCCACGTCGCGCCTGGCCGGCGAGAGGAAGCCGACCAGGAAGCCCACCAGCTCGCCGTCCTTCTCGGCGACGTAGCTGGTGTCGTGGAAATGGTCGAGGAACAGCGGTTGCAGCACCGACGCGATCGGGTGGCCCCACCAGTCGTCGAGCACCGGCTCGATCGCCTCGTAGTCCTCGGCACGGGCATGCCGAACTTCGTAGGACGCATTCATCGTGCTCAGTAACCTACCGCCAATCGCACGATACGTTGCTTGCGTGCCATCTCGACTTCGCCACTGGGTCGCTCCGTCGCGACCCGATGAACCGGCAGTGCTCGTCGAACCCGCGGAGCGCCGCGGCAACGGCATCGAGCTCACCATCGTCTTCGCCATGACGCTCGGGCTGTCCGGCTTCCGCAGCCTGCTCTCGCTGCTCGAAGCGTTGGCGAAGCCGGAGAAGCTCGGCGAACAGAAGACGGCGCTCAACGTCTCGCAGGCGGCGCAGTCGTGGATCGATCTCGGCTTCCAACTCGCCGGCGTGGTGCAGCTCGCCGCGTGGGGCGGCATCGCCGTCTACCTGCTGTGGCGGGGTGGTCTCGCGCCACGGTTCGTCGGCCTCGACCGGACGCGCCCAGGACGCGACCTGCTCGGCGGGCTCCTGCTGACCGCCTGCATCGGCATCCCGGGGCTCGGTCTCTACCTGGCCGCCCAGGCCCTCGACCTCAACCTCACCGTCCAGCCCACCACCCTCGGCGACCACTGGTGGCGGGTGCCGACGCTGATCCTCGCGGCCGCCGGCAACGCCTGGGCCGAGGAGGTGCTCGTGGTCGGCTACCTGGCCACCAGGCTCAGGCAGTTCGGCCTGCGCGAGAACACGACGCTGCTCGCGTCGGCCGTGCTCCGCGGCTCGTACCACCTGTACCAGGGCTTCGGCGGCTTCGTCGGCAACCTGGTGATGGGCGTGATCTTCTGCCGCATCTGGCAACGGACCAACCGGCTGTGGCCGCTGGTGCTCGCGCACACGCTGCTGGACGTCGTCGCGTTCGTCGGCTACGCACTGCTACGCGACCACGTCGGCTGGCTACCCGGCTAGGCCGCGCAAACACCGGGTAAACCATCGCCCACCACTCGGCAACCTCCTAGTGCTCCCTCTCAGCGCCAAGGAGTGGTGCCTCGATGGACACCCAACTACGTCACCGACCCGCTCGCGCGATACTCCTCGCCGCCACTGCCCTGGCTGGTGTGGTGCTGCTCGGCAGCGGACTGCTCACCGGATCACAACCCGTCGGTGCGACACACAAGCACCGCGTCATCGAGACGAGTGAAGCCCCCGAGGCGATCGGCCCGTACTCGCAAGGCATAGGCGCAGGCCCGACGCTGTATCTCTCCGGCCAGTTGCCGATGGATCCAGAGACCGGCGAGGTGCTCGCCGACGCACCAATCGAGGAGCAGACAGAGCGGGTGCTCAAGAACCTCGACGCGGTGTTGCGTGCCGACGGCATGACCACGCGCAACGTGGTCAGCACGACCGTCTACCTCGCCGACCTCGACGACTTCGAGCGCTTCAACGCGGCGTACGCGGAGTTCTTCCCGCACGACCCACCGGCGCGCGCGACCGTACAGGTCGCCCGGTTGCCCAGGGACGCCGACATCGAGATCTCCGCGATCGCGGTCCGTTGACAGCCGGCACGGAAGGAGCAACAGTGACCGATCACCGAACCCCCGAGGACCTGGCACAACGTTCGCAGCTGTCGCGGCGCGGGCTGCTCGGCATGGTGGCCGCCGGCGCGGCCGCCGTCGGCACCGGCGTGACGTTGCCGACGACCGCTTACGCCGCACCCAGCCAGGGCACGTCCGCCGACCTCGCTGGCCGCGCCGCAACCAAGGACTACTGGGACGACGTACGCAAGCTGTTCACCCTCGACAAGAAGTCCACGTTCATGAACGTGGGCACCGTGGGCTCGCCGCCGATGGAGGTACTTGACGTCTACGACGAGCAGAACCGCGAGGTCGCCAAGTTCGCGATCTCCGCGTACTCCTCGTTCGACGACGTACGCGAGCACGCGGCGCAGGACTTCGGCTGCGACATGGACGAGATCGCCCTGTCGCACAACACCAGCGACGGCATGGCGAAGGTGGTGGCCGGGCTGAACCTCGGGGCCACCGACGAGATCATCACCACGACACACGAGCACCCCGGCGGGCTCGGCCCGATGGGCATCGCCAGGGACCGGCACGGTGTGACCATCACGGAGCTACCGGTTCCCGTCGGCGACGACCAGGAAGCGGAAGACTACGTCGAGCTGTCCGCAACGGGATCACACCGCGTACGAAGGTGATGCTCTTCTCCGCACCGACGTACAAGACCGGCACCATGCTGCCGATCAAGATGCTGGCCGAGCTCGCGCAAGAGCACGGCCTCATCACCGTCGTCGACGGTGCGCGCGTGCCGGGCATGTTCGCGTTCGGCTACCGCGCGCTCGGTATCGACTTCTTCGCCGGCTCGTGCGCGAAGTGGCAGTGCGGACCTGCCGGCACCGGCGTCATCTACATGCGGAACAAGTGACCGACCACAACCCGAACCCACTGCCTGAGTTCTGGCCGGTCATCTCCAGCTCCTACCCGTACGACGGCGGCCTGCCGCCGCGTACGACGGGAGCGGAGGAGTCGTACGACCTCGGCCGGTACATGACCTCAGTCGGCAACGGCAGCCTGGCGACCATGACGGCGCTCGACACCACGTTCACCGTCTGGGACCGCATCGGTCGGCAACGGATAGAGGACTACATCCTCGGGCTCGGCGGGCGGCTGAAGGAGAACGTCGCCGACCGCTGGGGTAAGAAGGCGTTCTACTCACCGATGGCGGACAAGCGGCTTGGAGCGCGCTCACGTCGTGGAACCCGTTCCAGGACCTGCGGACATCACCAACCAGGAAAAGTCGAACACCTTGGTCCAGCGGGTGCGCAGTGAGTACGGCTACACGATCAGGAACGTCAACGTGCCGGTGATCGGCTCGGAGCAGTTCCACTACCCGGTGCGGGTGTCGACGCACCTCTTCCACAACGAGGACGACGTCGACGGCGTCGCAAAGGCGGTCTGGGAGGTGTCGAAGGCGCTCGGCTGATGAACTCGGTCAACTGGCCCGCGTGCTGCGGCCCCGCTGCAGCACGCGGGTGAGCGTCGCCATGGCGCGTGACATGTGCGACTTCACCGCGCCCTCGCTGATGCCCATGGCGGCCGCGATCTCCGCCTCCTTCAGGTCGAGCCAGTAGCGCAACACGACCGCCTGGCGCTGGCGGGCAGGGAGACGGCACAACGCACGGCGTACCTCCCACTGGTCCTCGCGCCACAGCACCGCAACCTCGGCGGACTCCGCGTCGCCGACGATCCTGCTGGCGTGCCTGCGTTCCACGCTTCGGCGGCGCAGCCGCATCCGCACCAGGTTGTGCACCGTGCCACGCAGGTACGCGGACGCCGCGGCGACGTCACGCAGCCGGTGCCAGTTGCGGTGCAGCTCAAGGAACGCCTCGGCGACGACGTCCTCGGCATCGCCGTCGGCACCGAGGAACACGGCCATCCGCACCAGTCGCGCGTGGTCGGCACCGAACAAGTCGGCCACGACCAGTTCCCTCGTCTCGACGGTCGCAGCAGCGACCGCACACTGTTCCCGCCCGCCGGCACAGTCGGGCGGTCCTGGCACCGCGGCGATACTCATCGCCACTCCCGTCGACCCCCCGGGCCTCCGGTTGTGTTGTGTTGTCCTGCGCGTGTCTGGGCTCAGTAGTAGCAACCGGCGATAGGCGTGACCTGTGCCAGTTGATCCGCGACGATCGGCGATAGGCGCCGCAGCCGAATCGAACGGTCCGTTACCTAGGCCATCGGCGGGCGCGTCCACGATCCGAGAAAGCCCTGCTGCCAACGGGTTTGCGGCCGGTGACCGTCACCGGCTGCTACAGGGACTGGCCTAGACCACCTGCTACCGGCGACCCAGCTTGCTCTTGCCGGTGATCGTCTTCAACGCGCGGTCCCATTCCGAACCGAACGGGTTGTCCCCGACCAGGTACGTCCATGTCGCCGTGGGGCGTTTCAACCCGATCGCGTCGAGATCGACGCCGTCGTTCGTAATGGTCGCCGCGCGGAACGTCTCGTCGGCCTTCTCGTCGGCCTCCGCGAGCACCTCTTCGTAGACTCTGATCGCTTCCTTGTTGTACGCGTTCAGCGGGTCTTCCCGCGCCAGCGTGCGCAGGTGGATGCCCTCGCGCAGGTCGCTGAGGTAGGCCAGGTGGTCGACCCACGCGCGGTCCAGGTAGTACAGCACGATCTGCCGGCACGCCGCCTGCAGCACCTCGTCGTCGACGTCCTCGGCGAGCTCCTCGTACCGTTCCTCGCACCGGTCGCGCAGCTCCTCGGCCCCGGCGTCGGCGGTCAACACTCGCTCCCGCCGGTCCAGCAGCATCGACCGCTGACCCTCGAGCAGCTTGTTGTACTTGAACGTGTTGCGGTGGATCTCCTGGTTCACGCCTTCGGCGACCCGCTGCGCGTGCTCGACGATGTGCACGGCCTTCTCGTCGTAGAGCTGACCGTCCGGCTCGGCGTCGGCGGCGCACTCGGCATCCGGCACGTTCTGCGTGACCAGCTCGTCCTCCAGGCTGGCGAACAGCACGGAACCACCGGGATCGCCCTGGCGGCCGGCGCGGCCGCGCAGCTGCGCGTCCAGTCGCGACGACCAGTGCCGCCTGGTGGCGATGACGTAAAGGCCGCCGAACTCGACGACCTGGTCGCGGCCCGAGCCGTCGGCGCCGCCGAGCTTGATGTCGGTGCCGCGGCCGGCCATCTGCGTGGAGACGGTGATGGCGTCGTACGCGCCCGCTTCCGCGATCACCGCCGCCTCCTCGGCGTCGTTCTTCGCGTTGAGCACGACGCACGGCAGGTCCGCGCGCTCCAGCTGGCGGGCGATGCGCTCGGACTCGGCGACGCTGTCGGTGCCGACGAGCACCGGGCGGCCGGACTCGTGCGTCTCGGCGATCTCCTTGACGATCGCCGCCTCCTTGTCGGCGAGGGTCGCGTAGACGCGGTTCGGCTCGTCCTCGCGCACGCACTCCACGTTCGACGGCACCACGGCCACGTCGAGGCCGTAGAACTCCATCAGCTGCTCACCCGCCGCCACGGCCGTGCCGGTCATCCCGCAGACCGTCGGGTACCGGCGCAGCAGCGCCTGGATGGTGCTGGTGTCGAGCACCTCGCCGCTCTCCGTGGTGTCGAGCCCTTCCTTGGTCTCGACGGCGGCCTGCAGACCGTCCGGCCAGCGCTGCAACAGCGCGATGCGTCCACGGGAGTCGTCGACGAGCAGCACCTTGCCGTCGCGCACCACGTAGTCGACGTCCTTGCGCACGAGCGTGTGCGCGTGCAGTGCCGTGTTGGCGGCGGCGAGCACCGGCAGTTGGTCGGGGGCGTAGAGGTCCTCGATCTCCAGGTGCTTCTCGACCTGGGCGATACCCGCGGGCGTGTAGTGCACGTTGCGGCCTTCGTCGTCGAGCTCGTAGTGCTTGCCGCGGCGCAGCGTGCGGACGACCTCCGCGAGCTCGGGGTTGGCCTCGGGACGCTCGGCTGCGCCGGCGAGCACCAGCGGCACCCGCGCCTCGTCGATCATCACGGAGTCGGCCTCGTCGATGATCGCTACCGCGGGTTCGGGGACCACCCGGTCGGCGGCGTCGATGCACAGCCGGTCGCGGAGCACGTCGAACCCGACCTCGCTCACCGGCGCGTACGTCACGTCCGCCTGGTACGCGGCGCGGCGCTCGTCCGGCGTGGACGTCTGGTCGATCGGCGCGACGCTGACGCCGAGCAGCTCGTAGACCGGCCCCATCCAGGCGGCGTCGCGACCGGCGAGGTAGTCGTTGACGGACATCACGTGCACCCGGTCGCCGCGCAGCGCGAACCCGGTCGCGGCGAGTGCCCCGGTGAGCGTCTTGCCCTCGCCGGTGGCCATCTCCACCACCCGACCGGCCAGCAACTGGATCACGCCGATCAGCTGCACGTCGAACGGCCGCTCGCCGAGGGCACGCCTGGCCGCCTCGCGGCCGACCGCGCACAGCTCGACCAGCCACGCGTCCGCGATCTTGTCCTCGGCGTCGCGCAGCTCGGCGGCGGCCGCGGTGAACTCGACGTCGGTGAGCTCACGCAGCTCGTCCTCGCGATCACCGATCGCAGGCAGCAGGGCCTCGGCGTGCGCGAGGTCGACGCTCCCCGGTTTCCGCAGGAACCGGCGGAACCTGTCGACGACACTACGGCGAAACCTGCTCACGACACCTCCATACTGCGGTAGCGGCCTGCGCCGCCATCCTCGCATCAAACTCGCGAGGCCACGGCGTTGGTTCCAGCCGCACCGCTGCGCGGAGGCGTCGTGGTGCTACGAGGTGGTGGCCTCCTCCCGCACGTCGGCGTCGTTGCGCGGCCCGATCTGCTGGGTCAGCTTCTCGGTCAGCTCGGCGACGACCTCAGCGCTCGACCGCTGCTCGTCCGCCTGGCCGTCCTCCGCGGATGCGGCGGAGGACGCTCCGCGTTCCAGGAAGCGCAACAGCTCGACCGGGAACGGCAGCACGAGCGTGGAGTTCTTCTCCGCCGCCACCTCGACCACCGTCTCCAGCAACCGGAGCTGCAGCGCGGACGGCGTATCGGCCATCACGTGCGCCGCCTCGGCCAGCCGGTGCGACGCGGCGTACTCGCCTTCTGCGGTGATCACCCGCGCACGGCGCTCGCGCTCGGCCTCGGCCTGACGCGACATCGAGCGCTTCATCTGTTCGGGCAGCTCGACGTTCCTGATCTCCACCCGGTCGATGTGCACACCCCAACCGACCGCGGGGCTGTCGATCATCAGCTCCAGCCCCTGGTTGAGCTGCTCCCTGTTGGTCAGGAGATCGTCCAGCTCGCTCTTCCCGATGATCGACCGCAGGGACGTCTGCGCCACCTGTTCGACCGCGAACCGGTAGTGCTCCACGTCGACGATCGCACGGATCGGTTCGACGACCCTGAAGTAGACGACCGCGTCCACGCGGACGGTCACGTTGTCGCGGGTGATCCCCTCCTGGGCCGGCACCGGCAAGGTGACGATCTGCAGGTTGACCTTCTCCAGGTGGTCCACGACCGGGATGATGAACCGCAGGCCGGGTTCGCGCGGCTCACCGACCACCCGACCGAATCTGAAGAGAACACCGCGTTCGAATTGCCTGACGACGCGTACCCCGAGACCGAGCCACAGCGCGACCAGCGCCGTCAGTGTCATCAGTAGAAAAGTGACAGTGCCCATAGCACGCTCCCGACACTGTGTTGCCAGCTCGCACGCTGGTACTTCCATCGTACGCGCGTAAGTCAACATCGGCGCCCACCACCGTGTGCAGTGGATTCGCGACACACTGACCGCAGGCTGACAGCGCAGGGGCGGGCATGCCAGCATGGACACCAAGGCCGATGGCTGCCTCCCGGGGGGTGAGGAGCCATCGGCCCCCCTTCGTTCTGGGCCCTTCCACGATGTGAGCACAGTCTTCCTGGCCTATTGACAATGGTTGTCAGCAGAAGCGACGATTGCAACTGGTAGTTACTTAGTAACTCTTCGTGCTGACCGGAGGAACCGCATGTCGTTGACCGTCCCCGCCAATCTGATCGACGACGCCCGCCGAGGAAGGGTGCTCGACCACGACTTCGTCGAAGTGGTCCGCGCCTCGCTCCCGTACGCGTACAACGTGGTCGCGCGGCTCGCCGCCGAGCTCGCGACGACGGAGCGCACCTTCGCCGACAACCAACAGGAGCCGCCAGACGAGACCGCCCGTGGCCAGCTGCTGCGCGCCATGTCGAGCAACGCGATCAAGGCCGCGTTGGAACGGCACTTCAACGTCGTTCTCGCGTTCCAGAACTGCCACCGGGTCGCGGTCTTCCCGCCGAACGCCCGCAACACCCCGGAGTACCGCGAGTTCACCTCGCTCGAGAGCCAGGTCCTCAACCAGCGTCCAGAGTTCGTGAACTGCTAGAGCCGACCCCCACCCTCACAGTAAGAGTCGGCGGTCCCGCAAAAACGGGGCCGCCGACTCTTCGCTCTGGGTGCCGGGCGAAGAAGAAAGCGATCGGATCGCCACCCCGCGCGATCCGATCGCCTAACCTAAATTTTACCTTTCCGGCGTGCAGGGCGAATCGGTGCGGGACGGACGAGGGGTCGGGCGACCCCGGACAGTGACGGCCGCGGGAGCGCCCGAGGCAGAATAGGACCCAGCCGACCGACCGCGAGGGATGAGGGGCAGGCATGAGCGCTGGGCAACCCGCCACACCGCCGGTCACCGCCGAGGACGAGGTCGTGGACCTCTGCCGCGGGCTGATCCGCATCGACACCACCAACCCGGGCGACGGGTCCGGCCCGGGCGAACGCGAGGCGGCGGAGTACGTCGCGGGTCAGCTCGACGAGGTGGGGCTCGACCACACCATGTTCGACAGCGCGCCGCGCCGTACGAGCATCGTCACCCGGCTCCCCGGCGAGGACCCCTCGCTTCCCGCCCTGCTGGTGCACGGCCACCTGGACGTCGTACCTGCGCAGGCCGCGGACTGGCAGGTCCACCCGTTCGCCGCGGAGCTCAAGGACGGCTGCATCTGGGGCCGCGGCGCCGTGGACATGAAGGACATGGACGCGATGATGCTGGCGGTGCTGCGTCACTACGCGCGCTCCGGCCGCAAGCCGCGCCGCGACGTGGTGTTCGCCTGGCTGGCCGACGAGGAGGCGGGCGGCAACTACGGCGCGAAGTACTTCGCCAAGCACCACGCGGACCTCCTCGACGGCTGCGACCACGCGATCAGCGAGGTCGGCGGCTACTCCTTCGAGGTCTCCCCCGACCTGCGCTTCTACCTCATCGAGACGGCGCAGAAGGGCCTGGCCTGGATGCGGCTGATCGTGGACGGCACGGCGGGCCACGGCTCGATGACCAACGACGACAACCCGGTCACCGCGCTCGCAGAGGTGGTCGGGCGGTTGGGTTCGTACGAGTGGCCGGTCACGTTGACGCCGACGGTGGAGAAGTTCCTCGCCGAGGTATGCGACGCGTTCGGCATCCCGTTCGACCCCGCCGACCCCTCGCCCGCGCTGGAGCGGCTCGGCCCGCTGGCCCGGTTCATCGGCGCGACGCTGCAGCACACGGCGAACCCGAGCCGGCTGGACGCGGGCTACAAGATCAACGTGATCCCCGGGCGGGCGACCGCCGAGGTGGACGGCCGGTTCCTGCCCGGCCACGAGGACGACTTCTTCGCCACCATCGACGAGTTGCTCGGGTCGAAGGTGAAGCGCGAGCTGATCCACCACGACATCGCGCTCGAGACCAGCTTCGACGGTCACCTGGTGGAGACGATGATCGCCGCCCTGCAGGCCGAGGACCCGGCGGCACGTGCGGTGCCGTACTGCCTCTCCGGTGGCACCGACAACAAGACGTTCGAGCCGATGGGGCTGCGCGGCTTCGGCTTCGTGCCGCTGCGGCTGCCGCCCGAGCTGGACTTCGCGGCCATGTTCCACGGCGTCGACGAGCGGGTGCCCGCGGACGCTCTGACCTTCGGCGTGCGGGTGCTCGACCGGCTGCTCACCACGTACTGAGGAAACGTCGAGGGCCGGCACCGCCTCGCGGTGCCGGCCCTGACGTGTTTCTCAGGTATCGCGTGTTACGCGGGTACTACCCAACTCAGGCGACCATGCCCGGCAGCGCAACGGCACCGCCAGTGTTGCCGCTCACCGAGTTCCAGGCGAGGCCGAACGCGCTCGCGGTGCTCATCACTGCGACCGAGTAGGCGCTGGCAGCGCTGTCCAGCGGCGTGGTCATGCCACCGAACCCGTTCTGCGCCGAGCAGAACCCGAAGAAGCAGTGCATGGAGCCGGCCGCGTTCTGGGTGACGCTCGACCACGGGGTCACGACGGTCTGCGACTCGTTGCTGCCCTCGTTGTCGAACGCCTGGATCGCGGTGCCCAGCGGGTGCGCGTAGGTGGACCCGTTGATGTTCTGCTGCAGGCCACCCAGCGGGTGCGCGAACAGCGTGGTCGGGCCACTCTGGGTCACGGCACCCAGCGGGTGCGCGTAGGTGCTCGACGCGGGCTGACCGTCGTTGGCGAAGGTCTGGCCCAGCGCGCCGACCGGGTGCGCGTACAGGTTGCCCCACTGGTTCTGGAAGATGCCACCCAGCGGGTGCGCGAACGCACTGGACGGACCGTAGGCCTCGTTGGCGAAGGTCTGGCCCAGCGCGCCCACCGGGTGCGCGTAGGTGCTGCCGCCGTCGGTCTGCTGCAGACCACCCAGCGGGTGGGCGAACACGCTGGAGCCGGCGTGGCCGTCACGCGGGAACGCGTTGGACACCGCACCCAGCGGGTGCGCGAACAGGTGCCCGTCCTGGTTCTGCATGACGGACCCCACCGGGTGGGCGTACGTGCTGGACGGGCCGTACCCGTTGTTGGCGAAGGTCTGCGCGACCGCGCCAAGCGGGTGCGCGTACGTGCTGCCGCCCTCGTGCTGCTGCAGGCCGCCCAGCGGGTGTGCGAACTGGCTGGACGCACCCTCACCCACGATCGGGAAGGTCTGCTGCAGGCCACCCACCGGGTGGGCGTAGGTGCTGCCGAACGCGTTCTGCTGCAGGCCGCCGACGCTCAGCAGGGACATCACCTGCTGACCCGGGTCGAGCGGACGAACGCTCGTGCCGGTCATGCCGCCGGTCACGCCACTCACCGTCTCGGTCGCCTGGGTGGCGCCGCCGACGGTGTCGACCGCACCGGTCCCGCCGGCAACCCCGCCGACGATGTCGACCGCGCCCGTGCCACCGGCGACCCCGCCGACGGTGTCGAGTGCACCCGTGCCACCGGCGACCCCGCCGACGGTGTCGAGTGCACCCGTGCCACCGGCCACTCCGCCGACGGTGCTCAGCGCACCGGTGCCACCGGCGACGCCGTGGACGGTGTTGATCGCGCCGGCCGGGTTCGTGAGCCCGCCGACGACGTTCAGCGCACCAGTGCCGCCGGCGATGTTGCCGACGCCGCCGGTGACCCCACCGACGTTGCCGACGCCGCTGCCAGCGATCTTGTCTTGCGCAATGCGGTTGCCAGTTGCCTTCGTGGTCCGAGCCTTGGTCGCAGCGCTCTTCACCGCGGACTTCGTGACCTTCGTGGCCTTGGTGGCCTTCTTGGCCTCGGTCGCCTCGGGAGCTTGCTTGACAGTCACACCCTCGGTGGCCTTGGTGGCGTCACCGGTCGCACCAAGCGCGCCGCCGAGAGTTCCGTTCACCAGGTCGCTAGCCCCGGAAGCGCCCGGGAGCTGCTGCTGTTCGTGCTGTGCCACTGGCTGAGCCTGCTCGGCGGGGTCGACCTCGGCGGCGTTCGCAACGCCCGCGCCTACGACGACAAAACCTGCTGCGAGCAGCGTGGCCTCGAGTGATCTACGCACCCATGTATTCACGAACTTGATTCCCTTCTTCAATGACAGACAGTTGAGAGAACACGTGCCGCAGGGGACCAGACCCACGACACACTTCGGTACCGCCGACCGACGTCAGTCGGGTGATACCGAAGGTCTCCCTTCGTCGTCAGAAGAGATGTCAGCGTCTGTGAGCCAGGTAACGGTGGCAGGGCGCCACGCGGCGAGCACTCGTACGGGCTCAGCGATCGCGTGGCTGCCGGCACTTCCGTTGCCGTTACCGATCTGGCTGGTCGATGTGGTGGTTCCGCCGGGCGCGTCGCGCAGCGGCGGGACGACGGGCGACTGGTCGCCGTTGTCGTCACCGGTGCCGCCGGGCACGCCGTGCGGGGCGGCACCGGCCTTCGCGGACCGCGGCGCGTCGACGTCGGACTCGGCCTGGCGCTGCGTCGCAGCCGACCCCGTGCCGGACGCCGTGGCGGCCTTCGCCGCCGGGCGCACCGCGTAGTCATGCGGCTGGCCGTCGGTCGCGCTCAGCCCCGCCAGCGTGGTCAGGTCCGCCACGGCGGTGGAGTGCGAGACGTTCGGGAGGACCGGTCGCAGGCCGCCGGCGAGCGAGCTCACCACGCCGCCGCTGCCGGCGTCGACGTACGTCCCGACCTTGCGGGTCGCCGAGTGAACGTCGCCGAGCGCGGTCAGCGAGCTGGGCACCCGCACGGCGCCCAGGCTCAGTCGCCGGTCGAACGGCGTCTCGGCAGTCCGCGCGTCGGCCGGCTCACGGTCGGGCGCCGCGTCGGCGGCCGGCTGCTCGCGGTCCGTCTCGGCTACTGCACCCGCGTCGGGTGCCGCGTGCTGCTCGTCCAGCCGGGACACCGAGCCGCGCACCGTGTCGTCCACGGAGCGCGAGGTCTGGTCGACGAGCCCCTGCTCTCCGAGCAGGGCGTCGCTGAGGGTGGTGGACTGCTCCGGCTGCTCGGCCGCGACCGCGTCGTTGGACGCGAACAGCAGGCTCGCGCACCAGCCGAGCAGACCGAGTGCGGCGATTACCAGGATCCGGCCGACGAGGCCACGGCATAGCAGGCTGAAGCGCCGCTGTTGTACGGAGAGTGCCGAACCGGCACCACTCGCACCACGAACCGTAGCCATCAGTTACCGACTGTAACGGACGATTACGGAAGTGACAACCTAGCGACACGCAGTTGCTTCGGCGGATCGGTCAGGCGGCCTTGCGGCTCTTCACCAGCGACGCGTAGACGACCACGTTCCGCTCGCTCGCCGCCGGTGTCCGGCCGGGTGCCGTCGCGGTGATCAGCCGCAGTCCCGCGTGGTCGACCGCCCCGTAAACCTCGTCGGTGGGGAACCGTTCTGCGGTGTACCGCTCCGCCCGGTCGACGGCGAACACGGCGACCGTCTTGTCGGCGCGCCGGACCTCGATGCGGTCCTGCTTGCGCACCTTGCCGAGATGCCGGAACACCGGCGCCGGCATCCCCGCGACCCGCTGCTGGTAGCCAAGGATCACCGACGGGCCGGCCTCACCGGGGGTCGGCGACGACTCGTACCACCCGGCGTGGTCGGCGTGCTTGGCCGGCGGCGGCTCGACCGTGCCGTCGCGTTGCAGCCCGAGCGAGACCAGCGTGGACTCGAGCCGGATCGCCTTGATCCTGATCGCCAACGGCAGCGACTTCTTCATTACGGGTCCATGGATCTTCGGGGCGCTCGCGGACGGCGTGGCTTCCCCTTCGTCCGCGTCGAGCGGACGCACCAACTGGCGGCCCTGGTTGGCCAACCCGACCACCGTGGTGCCAACGACGACCGCCACCACGGCGAGCACCAACAGCACGCGGCCGTGCAACAGCTTCTTCGCCGGCGCCGATGGGTTCGTCGAGTGACGCGCCCGCCTGGTGCCACCGCGGCGCTTCCTGCTCATCGGTCAACGACTCCAGGGGCTGGTCGTCAGGACTCCTGTACGTGCACGAGACGCGCGTACACGACGACGTTAGCCGGTGGCTGCGACTTGGTCATCGAGCCACCACACGTCACGATCCGCAAGGCGGCCTGCTTCGTGCCCCCGTACACCTTCTTCACCGGCAGTTTGCCCGGCGGGTAGCTCTTGACCCGCTGCACCCGGTACGCCGCGATCTTGCCGTCGGCGCGGGTGAGGTAGATCGCGTGGCCGGAGCGCAGCTTGCGCAGCTTGCGGAACACACCCGGGCCGCGCTCGCCGGCGTCGATGTAGCCGACGACGATCGACGGCCCCATCTCGCCGGGCGACACCGAGCGGTCGAACCACGCGGCCCGCCGCGGCTTCGGCGGCAGCTGCAGCGACTTCTTGTTCTTCCGGAGGCTGATCTTCGACATCTTGTTGTCGACGTCCATCGCGGGGATACCCAGCCGCACCGGTTTCGACCGACCGATCGTGGAGACCGACGGCGACGGGGTGAGAGTCGGCCGGGTGGACTCCGGGGCCGAACCCCCCCGGTCCTCAGCCCCGGAGTCCGATGTGCCGACCATGAACAAGCCGAGGCCAGCCATCGCCAGCATCCCAATGAAGATGACGAGAGTGGCCACCGCGGCAGGACCGCGGCGGCCACCTCGCCCTCTCATCAGAGCCACGGCCGCTCCCTCCGAACGGCCAGACTCTGACCCACGACATCCCGGGCACCCGTGCCGCCAGGTGGGGTGCCGGGGATGTCACGACCACTGCTGCGGCGCCTGCCGTGACGGGGATCAAACGGCGTACCAGCAAGTGCAGCGGTCGTCGACCGCCAGAAGGGCACCTCCTGAGCTTCCCTCTGCACGGTCGGCGCCGCCGTGCAACAGGTCGACTCACGAGGCAGGGCCGCACGGTGGAACGGCATGCGGCCGTTCCACCGAGCAGTCCTGGCGGTTCTCACTTAAGACACCTCGAGCAGGTCGCGGGTCTCGTCCAACGTACTGGACACCATCGGGTCCAGGGCCACGTCAGCGACACCGTCGACCGAGCCGTCGATGTCCGCGGTGGCGTCGAGCATCGTGGTGATGCCGCCGACCACGTCCAGCTCGCCGTCGGCGAGGTTGCCGGTGAGCTCGACGAAGCTGTCCACCAGCGCGCTGGTGGTGACGACGCCGGACAGGTCGACGAGGTCGACCAGCTCGCCGTCCACCGTGAGCACGCTGTCGAGGCCGGCAGCCGCGGAGACGAAGCCGTACACGTCACCGGACGGCAGCTCCGCCGTCGCCTCGACGATGGCGTCGACCCAGCCGTAGACGTCGGCCGTGGTGTTCAGGTAGCCGAGGTCGCCGGCGTCCACGTCCAGCGTGCTGAAGTTCGCCAGCGTCCCGCCGAGCCCGCCGAAGCCGTGCACGTGCCCGTTGCTGATGTCGACCAGCACGTCCGCGATGGCGTCGACGGTCACGCCGTTCACCGAGCTGCCGTCGACGGTGGCCACGCCCGGGACCTCGGCGGTCAGCGTGGAGGCGGTGTCGAAGACGCCGAGCACGCTGGTGATGCCGGCCAGCCCGTGGTCGTCCAGCCGGCCGTTGACCATGCCGTCGACCGCGCCGACCGCGTTGGTGGCGGTGGCCGCGTTGCCGAGGTCACCGAGGTCGACGCTGAGCGGAACGGTCCGGTCGACGGAGCTGGTCACCGGCACGACCACGTCGGTGGCCTGCTCGGTGCGCTGTGCCTCGGTCTTCGGTGCGGGCAGCGGCACCGGCTGCTCGATCGGCTGGCCGGTGGCCCCGGCGACCTTGTCGGTCACCGAGCGCACCGTGCCCTCGGCCTGCGGGGCGGCTTCGCCGACGGTCGACTTCGCCTGCTCGACCACGTCAGCCTGCGGCGCGGCCTGGCGGTTCACCGGCGCCTCCGGCGCGGCCGGCACCTTCGACCTGACCTGCTCGACCACGTCAGCCTGCGGCGCGGCCTGGCGGTTCACCGGCGCCTCCGGCG